>DATNPC010000962.1:0-5493 GCA_036703375.1 Allocoleopsis sp. | reverse complement strand
CCCTTCCCTACCAGAGAAGGGAGGAGTATTACTCCCCTCTCCTTGCAGGAGAGGGGTTGGGGGAGAGGTCAAATCATCCTGGCGATAGTTAATAGCGCTCAGAAGAATAAGTTGATAACTGAAATTGTTATAGGTAGCGATCGCATCAGGTGATGACAATAATGTATTTACGCTATATTCAACGGCGATTGAGTTAATTAACGGAGGAATAAAACTAGCAGGAACGACGGTATATGCTCCTGAGTTATCTCTTTGATAACTCGCCTCCTCGCCATAGTTACCAGACGCAATTCGCACGCGCAGCCAAAAGCTGTTAACTCCATTGAGGGTAGTTGCTTGCACGTTTTCGGGGAGGGTAAACGTAACGAGCAGATTGCTAGTATTCGGATCGGAAGCAGCCGTAAATGCTTTAGTTTCGTCCTGAAAGGAAGGCGTTGTCGAACCCTGTGGAGTAGAGGTGCCAACAGATATCCATCCCTGACTCGTCCAGACTTCCCATTCCAATTTCAGCTTGTCAAGATTAGGGGGCGTAGCGGGTGTTGGAAAGCCTAGGTTGGCTAAGTTGGCTAAGTCGATATGCAGGGTAACATTGGCACCCCCTTTGGAAAAGGCTTGCCGATCTGCTAAATAGAATGTGTCACCAAACTGGGGTTTTTCACCAAATGGGAAAAAAGGTTTGCTCAAATCTTGCGGCGCTAAGTTGGTAAATGCTGTTTTGAGCAGTTCGGGTTGTCCAGTATTGCCTAATGTTGCCTGAAGCGTGATATTACTAACGATTGGAAGTTGGCGTTGTGAGGTAATAGGATTTATAGGTCGGCAGCGCAGCCACCGACTGGTGATTGAATTAATAGTTGTTTGTGGAACTTGGGGAAGATTCGTAAACGTAAATGTGATGACACCACTTTGCATCTGAGCGGAGGAGGCTGAAATTAAGATAGGTTCCCCTCCCGTGTAGATTTCCCATTCCAGTGGTACAGGATTCTGTAAGGTAAAATTTAGGGTTAATGTTTGGATATCAGAATAGTTCAGAAGCGTATTGCTCCCGATGTAGAGGAGATGCGCGATCGCGTTTTTAGTTTGAAACAGGACAATTGGTGATGCCGCATCTGTCGTAATATCGCTGTAGTCACTGTAGGAATCAGTCTGAGGATCGCGCACAAAAACAGAGTGCAACTGTGCGGAAGTCACGACCAAATCGCGTTGGGTTTCAAAAATAATTGGCTGATTTCCCCCTGTGGGTGCGGCTGCCACTTGAGTTCCAGCCGGAACGATTGCATCAACCTGGCTACCTGCTGCGAGAGAAAACAAAAGTGGAGTTTTGGCAGGTTGTGGGGGGACTTGTGAAGCACCCAGTAAATTCAAAAACGCCAGGAAATTTTTATTTGGCACCTGGTTAAGCCGTTGGATAATGAGTTCAGCATAACGGGCAAAAACACCAATTAATGCGGCGCTAATTCCAGTTGGCTTGCCTGTAGTCGGGTCAATTTCATCCCAGTTAGGTGCATAGCTTTCCAGCCGTTTCTCTACCTGCTGAATAATATCTGCGGCAGTGCGCTTGTCAACGGAAGGAGATTCGTTCGCCATTATGCCCCCCTTTCCAGATAGAACGGATACACGATATTGAAGGCGTTATTGGTTGCCCGCACCTGATAATCAATATTGATGAGCAGTTTTTCGCCGTCTTCATCAGATGCTGAGAACACCCGAACATCCAAGACAAAAATGCGGGGTTCATACAGCAGCAATGCCTCTCGCACCGCTTGAGCCACTTTACCCGCCGTTGATGGCGAATTCACCTCAAACACCAAGTCATAAATCCCACAGCCAAAATCCGGTCGCATCAACCGTTCACCTTTAGCGGTGCCAAGGATGATCCACACGGATTGGCGAACGCTTTCTTCATATTTTGCATCTGCGATCGCACCCTTTGAATTAAGCTGAATTGGAAAACCAACACCACGTCCCAAAAACGCTTTAGGCATCTGACGATCCTCCTTTTCAACCAATCAAAACGGATAGGCCTGTTGCGGTGACACGACCAATGGGTAAGTCTATGGGGTCATTGCAAGTCATCGCCATATCGCTCATGCGTGCCGCCATTTTGCCGTTAATTTTGACGCTGAAACTGCCAAATTCGATAGTTCCTAAGTTGGAAGGAGGTTTTGAAAACTCAATACCCGGTGGGGTAGGAAAATGCACTGGTGTATTGATGGCGATGCTACCAACCGTAGCGGCTGGCATTCTCCTGATTTTGACATTGCTACTAAGATTGCCGTTGATTTTGCCAATAAATGGATGAGGTAACGGATCTGGGACAAAATGTATGTCGGTAGAGACAATTAGATCGTCTTGTTTGGCGGCTGGTAGTCTCATAAGTTTTCCCTGTTTGCAAGAGTTCTAATGACTAGGGTGTGTCTGCAACCCTGGAGATCCCCCCAGCCCCCCTTAAAAAGGGGGGAGCAGGAATCTTAGTCCCCCTTTTTAAGGGGGATTTAGGGGGATCTTCCAGAATTGAACGCAATAACAAGTAGTTTGCAAACATGCCCTAATAACTCGTGATTAATTGAGGTTGATCATCTCGCCGCTAACACTAATTGTGGTGCTTGCACTGATAGTCATTTCTGCACCTGCATCAATTTTGGTATTGAATGAAGAGTTAATATCAATACTTCGTGCATCTAATTTGATTGTGCCTTTAGGAGCAGATAAAATAATATCTTTTGCGGCTGCGATCGTAATACTATTAGTTGACGTATCAATGACCATCATATTATTGCCACTGCTGTCAATGACTTCGATTTTCTCTGCCTTATCTGTATCGTCCAAACGAATAATATGACCGCTTTTAGTCTTAATCAGATGAATATTTTGCCCATCTTTATTGGTTTCAGGAGGTATCTGTTTACCATTCCACAAACCACCGATGATGTAGGGAAACCGCACATCACCCTGTTCAAAGACAACCAATACCTCTGTGTCCTGTTCAGGAAGAAAATAAACGCCATATTTTAAACCTGCCATTGGTGTTGCAATGCGTGCCCAATAGCTTTCAACAGTATCACTGTCACTATTTTTTCCTGTTAACCAAGGAAAACGAACTTTTACTCGTCCTAGGTTGTCAGGGTCTTGGTTATTGGTGACAATTCCAGTCACGACTCCAAAGATTCGCTCTTGCATTGCCATCTGCTTTTGGTTGTCCAGTAATACGTCACACCAACTCATAATTTACTCCTTTTAAACTCAACGTAATTGACCGCCAGATTCAATCAATCTTGGTATATTTACAGAAACTAAAATTTGAGAAAGTTTATATCTTTTACTCTGGCACGTCACTGTGTATTTCGCGTATCAATTCCGTGACAAAGCATCTCTCTTGACTTTGAAATGTGTATAGTAACCACTACGATTTGTACCGACGGTTCCGCCGCTGAAGCGATGACTTACGGCAGTAACATAGTATTCACCGCGATACTGTTTGCCAATGCCATTACCGTCAATTTTGATGACCGTGCCTGCTCGTAAATCGGTGCGTCCTTGAGCGACTCCTTCACCCGTAATTAACATGAGTACTCCTCGATTGAAGTTCGCTTTAGCAAGTTGCTCAGCTTCTGCCAAACTCATTACTGGGTGAGAGCTAATCGCGGCAGTTGCACCTCCAAAGGCACTCTGACTTATTGCAGCTCCAGATTTTTGTCCACCCATCAGAGAAACTTCATCTCCGACCATTGCTTGACCGACGAAAGGAGTGGCATCTTTGTAGTTCCAACCATATACGGCGGTTCGATTAACCTGACCGATCGCGGAAACATAGGGGTAGAATTCCAGCAAGTCTTGCTTATAGGTCAAGGTCAACACCTCCGACTTGGCATTACTGACAGGTCGGAAATACAGCGTTTTGTCGTCCACAACCACTTCATATTCAATATGACGCGCACGAGCTTGCAAAAATTCCAGGTCGGTTTGGTTGGCTTGGAGTACGTACTCGTGAGTGATTTTGCTGTCTACCGTACTGGGAGTTAACCCGGCATCTTGGGCAATTTGTGCGGCGATTTCGCTGTCTTTTTGACTGAGAAACGTGCGACTTTTGCGTCCTCCAAGCAGGCGATGGCGGCGATCGTAACCTCGCACTGTGATACTAGGAGGGGAGCTGAAGTGAAATGTGGGTTCTAGTGAGGTGATTTCGCCTGTCATTAGCCGCTCGAAGGTCTTCTCGTAGTACCCTAGTTTGATTTTCACTTCATTGCCGATCGCAAATAACTTCGGATCGTCTATTAACTCAATATCTGTTCGAGGCGGAAAATCATCTAGTCCAGCAAATTCTAAAGTAAACATACTGGCTAGATTTACATCCTCATCTACTACAACACGAACAAGCTGCGCTTCTGCTTCTTTAGACAACAGCGTGCCGTTGATAGTAACTTGAGTACCCGGTAAATATATCCCTCGCTTGTCAATGGGTTCAGCAACCATCATTTCCTCCTTAATCCGGTTGTGGAATCGATAAAGACTGACCAATCTGAAGACGGCGCGGATCGTCGAGATTGTTTGCGTTTGCAATTAAGCGCCATTGCTTCGGATTACCATACAATTGACCTGCAATCCGACTCAGTGCATCGCCTCGTTTAACGATATGCGTTGTCATTTCTGGGTCAGTTTCCAGTTGGTCTTTAGTAGGGTCTAGAAATTCCGTAAAACTGAGACTCAATTTTGCCCGAACTGGAGTGCCGTCTCGTTTAAACAGCGTGAATGTTTGTGTAAGATTTGTCAGAACCCCTGTAAACGGAAAGTCAGAACCTTGAGGAGCATTTCCCCACGTCACGTTACAGATTGGCGGTCTTTTCTTATCGGGTATAATGCGGGTCAATTTGACAATTTTATTGGTGATATCTCGAACATCTTGGTATTGTTGACCGTCAATCGGTTCAGTGGCATCAAAGAAGAGTTCAGGAAAGTAGAGAATGCGGCTTTGACCACCTGCAAATTCTATTTCAGGAGCATTGAGTAATCGTTGGCTTGCTTTTTCAGACTGATTTGTTCCAGAGGGTTTGGTAGAAGCCCAATTCACACTTTTTGTAATCGAATAAGAATTAGGGTTAAAAGGAACTTTGATGGTTCCTCCACCAGCGTCTGGGGTAATTTCTAGCTTGGCGATGCTGTTTAGCGTCGCTCCTAATCCTCCTAGTACCATAAGTTCATTCCTCGACGTTCGCGTTCTATGGTTAATTCGCGCTGGAGAATGCGGCTTACCTGTTCAGCCACTTCTGCTACGTTTACATTGCAGTTCTGTTTTGAAGTTTCTTGAGGGAATGAAGCTGTGTTTGTAGATATTTCACTTTCCATCTCTGCTGCATACAGATAATCAGAGTTGGATGAGGTGGACATCTTGCGGGTAATCTGTCCTGGAACAAGTCCTGAACTGATGGCAAACGGTGTTCCAGTTTGAGTATTTTTGTTAATGGCGCTAGAAAATCCGTTTTCTGCCGAAGGTGTGCC
>DATNPC010000961.1:0-4485 GCA_036703375.1 Allocoleopsis sp. | reverse complement strand
AGCTCAAAGGCTCCCACTGGGACTGTAAACACAATGCGATCGCATTGCAACTGCATTGCCGTTAGCTGTTGCCAAATTTGCTGGATAAACACTTCCGCAATCGATTCAGCAGTGTAGATTTGACTGTCAAGTAGACGCGCTGGGGGTCGATATTCCGCGACTAAGTCTCGTTTAAACGCTTGAAATAATCGCTCCGGTTGGGCAAAACCCAGACGTTCTTGTCGTACTTGTTCTCCAAATATGAGCTGATTTGCCCCCTGAACAAAGACTAAACTCGGTACGACATTTACCTGACCTGTTGTTGTTTCAAATCGGCGTGAGAGCTTATCGAACTTCAAGGTTCTGGGTTCAAGCGTTACGGGGTCTTGCGTACAAACAACTGTATTGCTAGTTCCAAAATCGATCGCAATAACTGTCATCTCAATTAGAGGCTAGAGGCAGAAGGCTAGATGAACTTTATTTTTTATAGAAGCCGGGAATTATTAGTCCCTCATAAACTGGTCACTGGTCACTGTTAACTGCTCGCTGTTTGTTGAGTTCCTGCAGGAAGGGTACGGCTAACTTTTGCAGGGCAGAGGATTCGTTCTCCATCTCGATATCCGATAAACCGGATATAAACCAATTCTCCGAGTTCAATATCACCAACATCAGGTTGATGCAATTGAGGAGTGTAGGGTACCTGTTCCCATACTTGACCGATAGGTTCATAGCCCCAACTTTGTAGGAGATTATCGAGTGAGGTAAAGAGCGAAATTAGGTTTTTTGCCGGAAGGTCGGGCTTCACCTGTACCAGTTGGCGAACGCTGGGATAATTAGCCAGCAAGCTCTGCAATTGCTCAAAGGTGGAATGACGAAACTCCGTGGTTAATTCAACTTTCTGTTTTTGCAAGTCTTCACGTAATCGAAGCGCTTCACTTCGCAGAGCTTCTAATTGCGATCGCAATTTTGAAGAGGACGTATTCTCAATCCCAAAGTTACACAGCAGCTCTTCTAGAGTCCACTCTAAAGCAGTAGCAAGTCGATTTAATTCCTTGAGTGGAAGTGAAGCTATCTCACCACGACGTATTTGGTGTAGCTGCAAATTCGTTAAACCAGACTTTTGTTGTAACCCTGCCAAACTTGTCATTCCCAACTGATTCATGCGAGATATCAGCAGTTGGTCATAGGCAAGGGGCGTGTGAGCTATTTTTGACCTTGAATTCAAATAGACTAGCACCAAAAAAAGACCTCCCAACATTAGGAGGCTACTGAAGCTCGGGACTGATACGCTGAGATTATCGAGCATGAGCAACACTCACTACATCTGGCTGATGGAAATATCTTCTTGGACTGCCAGATTTTCTTCCCCTTCGTAATAGTCTGGCAACAGTTCTTGAGAAGCAACTTCTCCTAATGCCTGTTCGATTCCCTTGGTGGTATTGATGCAACTCTCTCCAGTGGCGTTGAGGACAGTTTCCACAATCTTGCCGTCTTTGCCAATGCGATATTCAATTTTTTGATACTCAGCCATAAACGTTTCTCTTCAGATAACTCGGACTTTCTCTGATAGTAACGCCCTGAACAATCCTTCGTCGCTAGTCAGCGATCGCGTAAGATGCGAGTACTAGCCTAATGTACTAATGGCTCAGGCTCACTGACAACTCAACCCGGTTCAATATCCAGTAGTAGGACAAAAGTCTTTAGTTTCTGAAATGTTCCAAGCTACTCGCCAACGCCTCGCTCTTTGGTACACCACTGTAACCGCAGTGCTGCTGCTACTATTTGCTACTGGTTTCTATTTGTACGTTCGCAGCACGCTGATCGATCGCGTCGATGACACCCTCAAACATGTGGTAGAAGTGGTGGAGCGATCGATTGTGATCGAGCCTGTAGTAGCATCTAATATCCCCTATCGAGTCAATGTTGAGGCGAGTTTCCGTAACAACGCCGATGCGGTAGAAGATGACCATATCGACTTGGAATGGTTTAGTCCCACGGGCGAGTTGTTGTGGTCAACATTATCTGAACCATTAGACATTCCTCTACGCTCTAATAATGCGGGGGAAACGGTGCATCCATCGGCAGATCGCTTATTGCGACAGGTTACGGAACGGATACAAGTCGGGCGTTATGTCTTAGGTTATCTACGAGTGAGCCATCCTTGGTTTGAGGTGACGAAGCCCATTCGCCAGTTAATCTTCGATCTCACGATGGGAACTACGGTGATGGTGATGGCGGTAGCCGCGATTGGCTGGTTCCTGTCGGGACTGGCAATGCAACCTGTAAAGGAGTCCTATCAACGCCTCAAACAGTTTACGGCTGATGCGTCGCACGAACTGAGAAACCCGATCGCAATGATTCAAACGAACGTACAGGTTGCCCTGGCCGATCCGGAGTTAGAGTCTCCCTTACAACGCCAGCAGCTCAAGGTTGTAGAACGATTAACTCAGCGATTGGGTCGATTGGTGAATGACCTGCTGTTTCTCGCTCGTGTGGATAGTGGCATGGTACAACCTGAGTGGCAACCCGTACAACTTGACGCTTTGCTCATGGAAGCGATCGAAGAGCAACAGTTGATAGCGGCTGAAAAGGGAATTTCCCTAGGCTTGCATATTGCGGAAACTCCCAGCGAGGAAACCCAAGGCGAAAGCTGTGCCATGTTTCCACCATTAGAAGAGGATGCGTTTACCGTCCAGGGAGACTGGAATCAGCTGGCGCGTTTATTTACCAATCTAGTGAGTAATGCCCTGCAATATACGCCCGTCCATCCAGAGAGTCCCGATGAGGCATCCGTGCAAGTAGAGTTGCAACAAATCCAGCGTCCTAGTAATGTTGGGTCGCGGCACCCTCAATCTTTGATTAAAGTGCAAGTACGAGATACGGGGATTGGTATATCAGAAGCCGCGTTACCGCATATTTTCGATCGCTTCTATCGCGCAGATCCAGCCAGAAAACATGATTCGACAGCCGGTTCGGGGTTAGGTTTAGCGATCGCAAAAGCCATTGTAGAGAATCATCACGGACACATCCAGATCGACAGTATTGTCAATCGAGGCACAACTGTTACAGTGACTTTGCCTGCTTCTAAACTGGAACTACACAATAAAGGGGTTTGAGTATCAGCAACCGTCTAGGTTTTAGCGTTAGTCGGTGGTGAACTCAGCTTAGAGGGAGCAACCCTGAAGACAGCAGGGGGACGGATCGAATTGGGTAGTGTCGCTCAAAACAGTTTAAAAAAATCCTTGCAGTTGAGCTAATTCTGGTCGCATCACCAGTGGATGTTCAATCCCCCGTCGCGAGTCAGCTACTGTCTAAACAATTGACTCATCTACACCCCTGGGGTAGCTACAGCAAGTTTTTTGAGCGCATCAGTACCGAGTTGAATCGTGACATCCGAGTAAAGCGTACCACTTGTTTCCACACTCACCTCTCCGAATCCCAAAGTCTGAGAGATAGTGCTGGCACTGTCAGTGTCTCCTTGTTGAGCGACAATTTTGGTCTGGCGCAAGGGTTCTGGCAAAGGAGTGCCAATCGAAACGTGATGGTAGCCAGCCTCAGCGAGTTTCTTCATCACGGCTTTCACCGCTTGCCGGTTGTTGCTCCCATCTTGAATCGACACCCGCAAACTGGTCGAATCCGCCGTCAAGCGTCCCGCTTCTCCCTGCTGGAAGTATTTTGCCATCATCACCCCAATCCGCTCTTTATCTGGCAGCCAGTAACTAATCTCGCCTCGCCCCGTGCCATTCGGTCTCCCTGGTACCATCAACCCTAGCACCTGGTGGCGGTCGGTACCTGCCGTAAAACCCACTAACGCCAATATCTCTTCCACACTCATATTCGAGTCAATGTCCGACTTAACGGTTTCCAAAAGTTGGGGGATTTTAGCTAGTGTGGTGGGATTGAGGGCTTGTGCCATCAGTGCTCTCATCACCATTTGTTGGCGTTGAATCCGACCAATATCCCCATTGGCGTCATGACGAAAGCGCAATAATTGCATCGTCTGGTTGCCATTGAGATGCTGTTTACCTCGCTTGAGGTTAATATACAAATGCTGCGAGTCATCCTTGTACTTCATGTCATAAGGAATATAGACGGTTAGACCGCCAATGGCATCGACAATTTGACCCACAGCTAGAACATTGACGCGGACATAGCGATCGATCGCAACCCCATTGAGTAACTGACTCACCTCTTGTGCCGCTAGAGAGGAGCCACCGAGAACGTTGGCAGCATTAATTTTCTGAATCCCGTGCTGCTCTATGACAACGCGAGTATCTCGCGGAATCGACAGGACAGTTAGCTTGTGTGCATTTGGGTCGAACCGCAACAGCAGCATGGTGTCTGAAAGCCCCTCGACCGAGTGCATTTCGGGTTGGTAGCCGGGATTTCCAATTGCCGCAGACGATTTGTCCAAGTCATCGGCCAGTACACTCATCCCTAACACTAAAACATTGACGGGGCGAGTGATTTCGGGGACACCCAGACTATTACTGACCAGGCGCTGAC
>DATNPC010000960.1:0-3024 GCA_036703375.1 Allocoleopsis sp. | reverse complement strand
AAACAACCTGAACCTACACCGAGTACTTAAATTAGATAGACAAAGACTAAACGCTCTGAAACTCGATCGCTACATCAATATAGTTAGTTTTGAATTGAATTCCTATGGCTGATACAACCTGGATGCGCCGTCACGTCATCGGTTTGGCTGACTTTACCCCAACTGAATATGAAACGGTACTGCAAACAGCGGCTAGTTTTCGGGAAGTCCTCTCAACGCGGACGAAAAAAGTACCCGCCCTGCAAGGTCAAGTAGTGGCGAATTTGTTTTTTGAACCCTCAACTCGCACGCGCAGCAGCTTTGAACTCGCGGCAAGGCGTTTGTCTGCCGATACGCTCAACTTTGCTGTGGGAACGTCCTCGATGACGAAAGGAGAGACGATTCTCGATACCGCGAAAACCTATCTGGCGATGGGAGCTGATATGATGGTGATTCGCCATCGGGAAGCAGGAGTGCCGCAAGCGATCGCGTCTGAGATGAATCGACTGGGGGTCCGAGTTGGTATCCTCAATGCTGGAGATGGTTTGCACGAACATCCCTCTCAAGGACTACTTGACCTATTTACTATCTGTTCCCTCTTAGACTTTGAACATCCTCGCTTAGAACTCCTTGCTGATAAAAAAATTGCGATTGTTGGCGATATTCTCCACTCGCGAGTCGCGCGTTCTAATATCTGGAGTCTTACCGCTGCTGGTGCCGAGGTGCATCTAGCAGGGCCGCCCACTCTTCTCCCCCAAGGGTTTGCTGACTTGGTAAATGAAGAGATGGGGAGATGGGCAGAGACAGAAATGACCAGTATAGAAGATTTGCCGATTCAAACGGCGATGTTCCCTTCTCCGCCTCGCCAGAAAGATACCAATAGCCCACATCGTAAACTCTTTCTCCACTGGGAACTCGAACCTGCACTGCAAGATGCGGATTTTGTCATGACGTTGCGGCTGCAAAAGGAGCGGATGACTTCGCATTTATTACCGAGTTTGCGAGAATATCATCAGCGTTATGGAATTACGCGCGATCGCTTAAAGCTGTGCAAACCCAGTGTTAAAGTATTACACCCCGGTCCTGTTAACCGAGGTGTAGAGATTAGCTCTGATTTAATGGATGACCCTCAATTCAGCTTGATCCAAGCGCAAGTGACGAGTGGGGTTGCCGTGCGGATGGCATTGCTGTATCTGATGGGTAGCGGCAAAGCTTAGGAGTCATTGAATTGCGCTGAATTGAAGGAACAGATGAATAACTGCTTATTCGACTGTGTGACCCAAAGCGGTAATCATTTGTTTAATAGACTCTTCAGAAGCTTCGGTGTCAACGCTAACGGTCTTGGCGTTTACGTCAACATCGACCTTAGCGCCAGATTCATGCGTGAGAATCTCTTCGGTAATAGCTTTGGCACAGCCATCACAAGCAATGCTCGGCACCTTTAAGTTAATTACTGTCATAGAAAAACCAATTTTCGTGCTTTTTTGTTTCAGTTGGGGTTCCCATCCCCACCATACAACACAAGCCACTGCTTCAAAACTTGGAAGGGTCTAACCACGATTGGCTAGACCCTTCCAAGTTTAAATGCGCTAGTTTTCAATGAGTTAACGTTTCGACTATAAATCGCGACTTAGGTTTACACGTCTCGCAGCTCCACCTTCTCTGATTCCAACATAGTTACGTCTTCTAGACTTCAGTTTGGCTTCTTTCGGTTGCTACCGATCGCTTGCCACTTTATGTTTGGTTGGATTGGTTTCTACTGCGATTGGGTCACAGATCGGAGACATCTATCGGTACCCATTTCTTGTTTTTTCCAGATTCTTTTCTGGTTGATGTCCATCTTTAAAATATCACGACATTCAATGAGAGATCGCGCTTTATTTACCAAAGTTGATGAGCTTTTACAAACTGCAAACATTGGATGAAAAAGTGAAAAGTAGCCGTCGCGATCGCAAAAATTGCCTGAGCTTGTCTAGACGCGATCGCAACTCCTCGCTCGAATGAGAGCAACAGGCCATAAAGAAATGTAAAAATAGATAACAACTTAACCGATCGCCAAAAGGCTTTGTAGAAGGGAAAGGTAAAAAAGAAGCGTCTTCCCCTGAACCTCACCGACAAGCCTCTAGTACAAGAGTTCTTATAGACGACCATGCCAGACTCTCCCCAGTTCAAAAGCGGTAACGAAATTCGGCAAACCTTCCTCGACTTCTTTGCACAACGGGGACACAAAATGTTGCCAAGTGCCTCCCTCGTGCCAGAAGATCCAACCGTGCTGCTGACGATCGCGGGAATGTTACCTTTCAAGCCAATTTTCCTAGGACAGCGCCAGTCCGAATTTCCCCGCGCTACCACGTCCCAAAAATGTATCCGCACCAACGACATTGAAAACGTCGGACGCACGGCGCGGCACCATACCTTTTTTGAAATGCTGGGGAACTTCAGCTTCGGGGACTATTTTAAAGAACAGGCGATCGCATGGGCATGGGAATTGTGTACAGAAGTCTTCGGACTGTCCCCAGAAAATCTTGCCGTCAGTGTATTCGAGGAAGATGACGAAGCCTTTGCGATCTGGCGCGATAAAATTGGTGTCCCGGAACAGCGCATTAAACGGATGGGAGAGGACGATAATTTTTGGGTATCCGGCCCAACAGGTCCGTGTGGCCCCTGTTCGGAAATTTATTACGACTTCCATCCAGAACGCGGTAACGACACGATCGATCTCGAAGATGACAGTCGGTTCATCGAGGTCTACAACCTGGTATTCATGCAATATAACCGTGATAGTGAAGGCAATCTAGTCCCGTTGAAAAATCAGAACATTGACACCGGCATGGGATTGGAGAGGATGGCACAAGTCCTCCAGAAGGTGCCGAATAACTATGAAACTGACCTGATTTTCCCGATTATAAAAACCGCCGCAGAAATTGCGGGAATTGACTACGCCAAGAGTGATGAGAAGACGAAAGTTTCTCTGAAAGTAATCGGCGATCACGTTCGAGCTGTTGTTCACATGATTGCCGATGGCATTACGGCGTCGAATGTGGG
>DATNPC010000959.1:0-4411 GCA_036703375.1 Allocoleopsis sp. | reverse complement strand
CTCTTTGCCAGGAGATTTTGTCTCTACCGATGTATCCTGGCATCAGTAATGAGCAAATTCATTATGTCGTTGATTCTCTACAAAGCCTTTTGAACAATCATCCTACGACTGTAATTTCAAGTTAATCCCTCATAGCAGAATTGCCGCCACCGTACATGAAAACTCTTATTCCTTCTGCCTTCTGCCCCCTCCCCTCTGCCTTATTTTCCTAGGAGGTATATGCAAATTGGACGCAAAATTCCCGTTCCCCTCGATCGCTACTGGCTAGATATCGCGATCGTAGCTCTACTGGCGATTCTTTATTTGCCCTTACTGCTGTATTGGTACGATGGCTGGTTGAATAAAACCATCAGTATTGAGCACGAATACTTCAGCCATGGCCTAATCGGACTACCTTTTGCGGCTTATCTGGTTTGGACACATCGACAGCAATGGCATCAGCTTCCAGAAATCATTCATCCTCTGGGTGTTGTCCTATTACTACTCGGAGGAGCATTTTATCTCACGGGTCAATCCGAACTCGTTAATTTATCACTTCCTATCGTTTTAGCCGGTTTAAGTTTTGCACTCAAAGGTTTTCCTGGCTTTAAGCTGCAACGTTTTCCGCTCTTACTTGTATTTTTGGCAACACCAACAGCAGTTCCCTACTTGATTGCCCCCTTTACTTTACCGCTACAGCAATTTATTGCTACGACTGCCGGATTTATCTTAGTTCAATTTGGCATTAATGTAACGGTTAATCAAATTTATTTGTACGTCGGTGGACGACTGGTCGAAGTTGCGCCATACTGTGCGGGTCTGAAGATGCTATTTACTAGCGTTTATGTGGGCATAATGTTACTCTACTGGCGTGGAGTTTGGGGTTCGCGGAAAACGATTATTTTGTTTTTAGCAGGAGCAGCGCTAGTCAGCGTGATGGGTAATATCATCCGCAATACCGTGCTGACATTCTTCTACGGTAGCGGTCAAGACAGTGCTTTTAAGTGGCTGCATGAGGGATGGGGAGGTGATGTTTATTCTGCCTGCATGTTAATGCTATTGATTCCGCTTTTGAATGTAGTTGAAAGCTACGATCGCTCCAACTCTTGAACGACGCCTGTCGGAGAAAATGGAACTACTTCATCTGCCCAAATTGATGCGATCGCGAATTATTCCCAAGGTCGCCGTGCTATGTTTTTTATCGATCCTGATTGCGATTGGAGCGGTTCCTGGTTATTTGTCAGGCAACTGGCTATGGAAAGAACCGCCCCCCGTAGTTAACCTCAAGCAGTTACGAGAGCTTCGAGAAACAGGGCTAAAACTTCCTAACTGGAAAACCATTGAGCAAACAACCGGAGTAGTGGGGGGTCACAAATGGTCGATTCAAACCCTGGAAGGAGACAATCCAAAACCGATACAACTGTTGCTGCTGCCGCAAACCGCTAATAAGTCACAACCCCAAGTTGAGTGGGTTGATATTAACGGATTTGAGCGATGGAAGACCGATTCCTATACCCAAATTCAGTTTGAGGTTAAGCCGCTCAAACCGACAGCGCCGCATGCTAAAGTTGAAACTCGTTTCTTCCGGGCTTGGAATCAGCGGCAAACCTTTGCCGTGTTGCAATGGTATGCTTGGCCGAGTGGAGGTCATCCTGCCCCAAGTCGATGGTTTTGGAGCGACCAACTTGCACAGTTGCACCGAAATCGAGTTCCGTGGGTTGCCGTTTGCCTTCAGATTCCCATCGAACCCTTGGGTGATATTGAGACCGCTCGACCGTTAGCAGAATCGCTAGCTAAGATGGTGCAAACAGCCTTGTTGACAGACCCTTTCGCTAATACTCAGGGGCAATAATTCAAAATCGATTGACGCCCAGCGAGACTAGAGTTCGATCGCTCCATGAATCAAACCTCACAATTGAATACAAGTTCCTCATGCTTCCGGTTGAACCGAGTCATCACCCTTGCCATTGTTGGTTTTTACAGCACCAGTTCCATGCTTTCGGGTGCAGTCCTGTTATGGCTAATTGATGCTAATCTTTGGATCGATTCTGGAGCCACTCAGACTGTAAAGCCGTTACCATCATCAATACGCGATCGAGACATTCGCGCCCAGTTACCAGTCTTGCCCCCGAGTCCACCGGTTGACCCAAATAGCCCTAATCCAATCGCTCCACCACCGCTAGGTTATCCCGACCAACAATCCAACGGAGTTCCCCCGGAACAATTCAGCCGCTATCGTTTAGGGCCGGGAGATGCGATCGCAATTACGGTACAACGCTTTCCTGACCTTAGCTTCCAAGGTGCCATTAACTTAGAAGGCAATATTGCTGTACCACTCTTGGGAACCGTGAAATTAACCGGACTGACCCTAGAAGCCGCCCAAGAAAAAATTCGATCGGGCTTAAATCGATATGTCGTCGATCCGCAAGTCAGTGTATCGTTAGTGGGTTTGCGTCCCGTTCAAGTTACGGTGACGGGCGAAGTGCTGCGACCTGGTTATTATACCCTACAACCCGGCTCTCAGCTTTCGGCGGCTCTATTAGCGGCTGGAGGGGTTAGCTCGGAGGCAGACTTGAGAACGGTTATCGTGCGTCGGCGATCGCTAGTGGATAATTCCTTTTCCGAACAACAGATTGATTTATTTACACCCCTACAAAACGGCTCAAGTCTGCCCGCATTGCGCCTCCAGGATGGTGATGCCGTAGTTGTATCGAAGTTGGAAGTGGGCAGAACGAATGATTACGATCGCTCGCTGGTTGCTCGATCGAGCGTGGCTCAACCGCAAATCAACATCCGAGTGTTGAGCTACCCCAATGGCCGAATTGGGAATGTAACATTACCGAATGGCAGCACCTTTATTGATGCGTTAACCGCGATCGCTCCCAGCCCAGATAATGCCAGATTAGGTGAAATTGCCTTGATTCGCTACGACCCCGAACAGGGCAAAGCCGTCACCCAAAAACTAGATGGCAGACGCGCTCTCATGGGTGATATTTCGCAAAACGTTCCACTGCAAAATGAAGACGTAATTGTCGTAGGCCGTAACCTCATCGGTCGAGTCACTTATGCTCTCGGCCTCATCACTCAGCCGTTCACAAGTATCCTGAACTTCCGAAGTTTCTTTAATAACCTAACCAACTTTTTCGGAGGAAACTCGAATACCAATAATTAGAATGCTCATCAGTTGGGCGGTGACAATCGGTTTTGAGGTGTGGTGTTCCTGTTCAATCCTTTCTGCCTTTGTTAAACTCTTTAGGTTGACTTTCTATTGCTGCCTACTGGTTAATCATCCTCCTTCTGCATGAAGCGAGTAACCCGTTACCCAACCTAAATTAGAATAAAACTCCTAATGATTCATCTCCTGCTCTTCGACATGAAGGCGGAGTCCTGGTAGAGAGTAACCGATATCAATATCAGTTGATTCTCGGTTGGCTGAAGTACGCCCAGAAGTAGCTCATTCATGACTCACGGCAATCAAGATGCAATGTGAACCATGAACCATGAGCGAAAAACTGATGAGCCTGTATTTCGCCAAGTGAGAATCGCTATATTTTTCAGTACGTCAAAACACTCCTTGCAAAGTCGTTCCCAGCATTTACCTTCAGTGGTCAAAAAACCTTCCCATCGTACTTCTAAGTTAAGAAGCTCTAAGCAGCGTTTCCAACGACACTTACAGTACTACTACTGGAGATTAGTCCGCATACAAGGTTCGCCAGAAGCACTTGCACGCGGAATAGCTTGTGGTGTGTTTGCTGGATTATTTCCCTTCTTCGGTTCTCAAACCTTGCTTGCCTGGGGTCTTGCGATTATCTTTCGAGGTAATAAAATCCTGGCAGCAGTTGGTCCTTGGATTAGTAATCCTTTTACTTCTGTACCAATTTATGCGTTCAATTTTCATGTGGGAACATGGTTGCTGGACGATCGCAATTCTCTCGATCTGAGTTTGGCATCTTGGCAGGATATCAAAGAGTTAGGGCTGGAAATTATCTGGCCTCTATTTGTCGGCTGTGTAGCTGTAGGAATAGTTAGTGCAATTATTAGCTATTTCCTGAGCTTATGGTTGATTCGTCGCATTCGTAAATCACAGCAGGCACGGCATCGCAAGCAGAGGTTAAAACATTTCCACCAGTGATGAGTAGCTAGTTATGAATAAACTCTCAATAACTTCAGGATTTACGCAGCTATATCATCTATCATGCTCGTGGTGCGCTACGCTACCGCTTTGCTAACGCCCTTCCACGCGCTCGCATGATTTCATAGGTTGAGGGCGAAGCATTCGCGTAGAAATATTTAGGGCTTGATGCACAAGTCGGAAACCCTGAGCTATCAATGCTTTGAGCCGTGTTGACAGTTGCTCCTGTTCAAGGAAATCTGGTAGAATCTGTCAAAACCCTTGTACCGCTATCAGGGAAAATGTACCGAAAAGTTGACT
>DATNPC010000958.1:0-2523 GCA_036703375.1 Allocoleopsis sp. | reverse complement strand
GGGGAGACGGGGAGATGGGGGGACGGGGAGACGGGGGGATTCTTGCAATTCCCGATTCCCAATTCCCAATTCCCAATCCAAAATCCAAACGGTAATCATTGCTCTGACTGCCAGTGCTTTTGAGGAAGAGCGTCATCTGGTTTTAGCCGCAGGCTGTGATGAGTTTGTGCGTAAACCATTTCGAGAAGAGGTCATTTTTGAAAAAATGGCTCACTACTTGGGCGTGCGCTATCTTTATGAAGAATTAGCGAGTTCAGACAACACGATTTCTATTGCTGTCAATGGAGGTGTAGAGGACACTAAGGTTGATGCATCCTTTGTCTTACAGCCTGCATCCTTCCAAGTGATGCCATCCGAGTGGGTCGAGCGACTGTATCAAGCGGCTGATTCGGTGGATGATGAAGAGATTTTTCGGCTAATCGAGCAAATCCCGCCTGCTCATGCGCCTTTGGCTCAAGCTATCGCCGAATCTATTCAGAACTTTCGTTACGATCGCTTAATCGATTTAATTGAAGCAGCTCAAAGCCAGAAACTCAATAGCTAACAATACATCCACTCTGTTATAACCAGCATGACTACCACTAAGACTGAGACAGATAAAGGATATATCTTAATCGTTGATGATACGCCAGAAAATCTGCAAGTCTTATCGAACACCCTGTCCAAGCAGGGATACAAAATTCGGTGCGTCGTCACTGGGCAAATGGCAATTAGAGCTGCACGCTCGACTTCACCGGATTTGATTCTTCTCGATATCCGAATGCCAGATTTGAATGGCTATGAAGTCTGCGAGTATCTCAAGCGGGACGCACAAACGTCAGAAATTCCCATCGTTTTTCTCAGTGCCTTAGATGAAGCCATCGATAAGGTAAAAGCCTTTGCTGTCGGGGGGGCGGACTACGTAACCAAACCCTTTCAGGTGGAAGAGGTTTTAGCACGAGTCGAGCATCAACTCACCATTCGCAAGCTTACCGAACAACTCCAAGCGCAAAATCAACAACTACAACAAGAGATTGAAACGCGCAAGCACTCTGAGGCGCAATTACAACGAGAAGTGGCAGAACGTCAGCGAGCGCAGGAGGCTTTGGGCAAGGCTTGCGATGCCTTAGAAGCGAAAATCGAACAGCAGCTAGCCGAGCGGGAGAAACTGCTCAGTATCCTCAATTCTCTGCAAAATCCATCTTACGAATATCAAGTCGGCGGTTCGCTGCCTCCGGATGCTCCTAGCTATTGTTCGCGTCAAGCTGATGGGGAGTTATATCAAGCCTTGCTCAAGGGTGAGTTTTGCTACGTCCTCACCTCTCGGCAAATGGGTAAATCTAGTCTTCGGGTGCGAACGACGCACCGCTTGCAAGGAGTGGGCATTCGTTGTGGAACCATCGACCTGACCGCGATCGGTACGCAACAAGTTACCCTAGAACAGTGGTATGCTTCCGTCGCAGGCTACTTGGCGGCTAGCTTTGGACTCACCTTCAATTTTCGCGCTTGGTGGCGCGATCGCATTCATCTTTCTCCCGTGTCTCGCCTCAGCGAGTTTCTCGAACAGGTACTGTTGGTCGAGATTCAAGAAAATCTTGTAATTTTCATTGATGAAATTGATAGCGTCCTCAGTCTAGAGTTCCCCATCGAAGATTTTTTCGCCCTGATTCGAGCCTTTTACAACAAACGGGCTGAAAATCCAACATTTAAACGCCTGACATTTGCTTTATTTGGTGTTGCCATGCCAACGGCTTTAATGACGGATACCAACCGCACGCCGTTTAATATTGGGCGCTCGATTCAATTAGTTGGATTTAAGCAACAGGAAGCCATGTCACTTATGTCAGGCTTAACGGGAGTTGTCACCCAACCCGAAGCCGTACTGACGCAAATTTTACACTGGACAGGAGGCCAGCCATTTTTGACCCAAAAGCTTTGCCAACTCGTGCGAATGGCTTGTCAGCAAGCAGGGGGAAGAGGACGCACAGATAAGGGAATGCCGGGACAGGAGGACGGCGAGAATGTTTCCCCGAGTCCCTGTGCATCTTCTCCTTGCCTGGTGCCTGGTGATGAGAGTCTTTGGATAGAGCAATTAGTGCGGGAAAACATCATAAAAAATTGGGAAAGTCAAGATGAGCCAGAGCATTTGAAGACTATTCGCAATCGCCTTTTCAACCCTGAACAACGTACCGGACGCTTGTTGAAGCTTTATCGGCAAGTTTTACAGCAAAAAGAGGTGTTTGCTGATGACTCTTCAGAGCAAGTGGAACTGCTTTTATCGGGATTGCTCGTTAAATGTCACGGCTCGCTGAAGGTTCACAACCAAATTTATCAAGCCGTTTTTAATCTAGATTGGGTGGAGCAGCAGTTAGAAAAAGTAAGACCTGCTCCTTCTGTGGTTACTTTAAGGCGACGAAGAATCAAAATTCGCCTCTTAGAGGGATAGACGCAAAAAACTTAGTGCAAGAAGGCAGAAGGCAGAAGGCAAGAAAGCTTGTGTAGTAAGCTTTTTAACCCACATTCCGCAGGTAAGGGTGTAAAGTA
>DATNPC010000957.1:0-4641 GCA_036703375.1 Allocoleopsis sp. | reverse complement strand
GCTCTAATAGGCTGTGGGTTGGTACAAATGGTGGTGGTCTCAACCAATTCAAGCGTGAAACTGAGCAATGTACTCATTTCGTAAACAATCCAAATGACTCCAATAGTCTAAGTCATAATACCGTGAGTGTAATTAGTGAAGACGAATTCGGTAATCTATGGCTAGCAACAAGTAGTTGGTATGGAAATTCCTATGGTATGGGACTCGACAAATTCACGCCTAAAACAGGAGAATTTAGCCACTACACTAACGAGCCAGCTAATCCAAAGAGTTTGAGTGAAAATATAGTTAGCTATATCTTGATAGATAATTATGGGATTTTGTGGATTGGCACAGGTTTTAGTGGCATTAATAAATTTGATACAAAACCCAATAGATTTATACATTACAAACATGAGAATACCAACAAAAATAGTCTAGCTGACAACCATATTGGTTCAATTTATGAGGATAAAAAAGGTGCAATCTGGATTGGCACTTTTAATGGAGGACTAGATAGATTTGAGCGTGGATCTCAAAAATTTGTTCATTACAAACACGAATCTAATAACTCTAATAGCTTAAGTAGTAACAACATTTGGTCAATTTATGAAGATAGCTACGGTTTGCTCTGGGTAGGTACTTTCGATGGAGGATTAAATCAACTTAATAATAAAACAGGGAGTTTCATACATTACACTAAGAATTCTGATAATCCTTACAGTTTGAACGATAATGCTATCGTATCAATCTTAGAAGACCATCTAGGTAATCTTTGGATTGGTACTTTTAGTGGGGGTCTTAACAAATTTAATCGAAAAACAAGGCAGTTTATTCATTATAAAAACGATCCTAATAATACCAAGAGCTTGAGTGATAACAATGTCTTCTCAATTTATGAAGACAAAAAAGGTAATCTTTGGCTCGGTACTTGGAGTGGTGGACTTAATAAGTTTAATCGAGATACTGGTGAATTTACACGTTACACTCATAACTCTAATAACCCTAATAGCTTGAGTTATGATAGAGTTCTAGCATTGTATGAATATCCAGTAGGAACGCTGTGGATTGGCACGTTTGGCGGTGGGCTTGATAAATTTGATATCGCTACAGAAACTTTTACTCATTACACGGTAGCTGATGGCTTGCCTAACAATTCTGTTGTTGGCATCCTATCAGATGATGAAGGAAATCTCTGGTTGAGTACTGGCAAAGGATTATCTAAATTTAATCCTAAAACAGAAAAATTTAGAAACTATGATGTTTCTGATGGTCTGCAAGGTAACGAGTTTGATGGAATTAAAGCCCATTTTAGAAGTAAAACTGGAGAAATGTTTTTTGGTGGATTAAATGGCTTTAATGCCTTTTATCCCGATCGCGTCAAAGACAACCCCCACATCCCGCCAATTGTTTTAACCGACTTCAAAAAATTGAATAAGAGCATCAAGCTCGATCGCGCCATTTCAGAAACCAAAGAAATCAAGCTTTCCTACAAAGACAAATTCATTGGCTTTGAATTTGCCGCCCTCGACTACACCAACCCCCAGAAAAACCAATACGCCTACAAACTCGAAGGCTTTGACAAAGATTGGATTCACGCAGGCAACCAACGCACCGCTACATACACCAATCTTGATGGTGGTACTTACATCTTCCGCGTCAAGGGATCAAATAACGACGGAATTTGGAATGAAACAGGCACCTCGATCGCAATTATCATCTCTCCCCCGCCCTGGAAAACCTGGTGGGCTTACACCCTCTACGTCCTCGCCCTGATTGTTGCCGTACTCGGCTATATTCGCTGGAGAACCCACACCCAAGAACGAGAAAATGCCATCCTGCGGGCAAGCGAACGCAAGCTCAATCAAATTCTAGAAGCGATTCCAATCGGAGTCAGTGTCATCAATCGGAGGGGTAAACTCGTCTACGCCAATCAAACGGCCTTGCAGCTGCATAACCTAGACACCCCAGCAGAAGGACTAAGCGATCGCTTATCCGAAACCTATCGAGCCTACATCGCCGGAACCGATCGGTTATATCCCCAAGAGAACTTACCTCTCGTTAGAGCATTGCAGGGCGAAAAAACGACCA
The DNA here is from genome assembly GCA_036703375.1 of Allocoleopsis sp. Taxonomy (GTDB): domain Bacteria; phylum Cyanobacteriota; class Cyanobacteriia; order Cyanobacteriales; family Coleofasciculaceae; genus DATNPC01. The sequence goes on along the minus strand of DATNPC010000957.1, from coordinate 2,571 downwards.
TTGATGACATCGAGATTCGCCGCCCCGATAAGACTATCCCGTTAGAAGTGTGGGGAACGCCAATTTACGACGAACGCGGCAATGCGATCTATGCTGTTTCTGCCTTTCAAGATATCACCCAACGCAAACAAGCAGAACGCGATCGCCTCCGGTTTACCCAAGAACTCGAAGTCAAGAACGAGGCATTACAACGCCTCGACAAACTCAAAGACGAGTTTTTAGCCAATACCTCCCACGAACTCCGCACCCCCCTCAACGGCATCATCGGCATCGCCGAATCGATGATCGATGGTGCCGCCGGCCCATTAAGCGATCGACAAATCGCTAACCTCGCCACCATCGTCTCTAGCGGCAAGCGGCTTTCTAGCTTAGTCAACGATCTCCTCGATTTCTCCAAACTCAAAAACAGCGACATCGAACTGCAACGCAAACCCATCGACTTTCGGCAAATTGCAGAAGTCGTCCTCACCCTTTGCCAACCCCTGGTTAAAGGCAAACCCCTCGAACTGAAAAACGAGGTTTCACCCAATCTCCCGGCCGTGGATGGCGACGAGGATCGCTTGCAACAAATCATGTACAACCTTGTCGGCAATGCGATTAAATTCAGCGAGTCTGGTTCGGTAATTGTCTCGGCAAAACCGTTACAGGATGCCGATGGCAGCGTCGAACGCCCAGAGGATAACCCACAACCCGCAACCCCAGCGAACCCCATCCCCCCTTACTTAGAAATTACCGTGGCTGACACTGGCATTGGCATCTCAGCCGAGAAATTCGAGGATATCTTCAAATCCTTCGAGCAAGTTGACACCTCCCTTTCCCGTTCCTACGGTGGCACGGGACTGGGCTTGAGTATCACCAAACAACTTGTCGAACTCCACGGTGGAACGATTCGTGTCGAATCAGAACTCGATCGGGGTTCCCGATTCAGGTTTACCCTCCCTACCAGTCCCGAACCCCCAGAACCAATCCTAGAACTCAGCCCAGCAATCAGCAGAATTCGAGACAATGGATCACCGCAACCCTTAGCGCTCTTACCCCCGGCAGCAACGAACGGTCAATTAACCATTTTGGTCGTAGACGACGAACCGATCAACTTGCAAGTTGTGGCTAACCACTTGTCGTTGCAAAATTACGCGATCGTTCAAGCGACGAACGGATTAGAAGCATTAGAACTAATTAAGAACGGCTTGCGTCCCGATCTCATCCTGCTGGATATCATGATGCCAAAAATGTCCGGCTATGAAGCCTGCCAAAAAATCCGCCAGCAGTTTCCCGCTAGTGAAATGCCCGTGGTGATGTTAACTGCGAAAAATCAAGTTTCCGACTTAGTCGCCGGATTAGAAGCTGGGGCGAATGATTATCTGACCAAACCCGTGCTAAAAAATGAACTGTTAGCCCGGATTAAAACCCATATCAAGCTTTCTAAAATCAACATCGCCTACGGCCGCTTCGTCCCTCATGAGTTTATTCGATTTCTAGGGCGCGAAAGTATCGTCGATGTTCGGCTGGGCGACCAAGTGCAAAAGGAAATGTCCATTTTATTTGCTGACATTCGCAACTTTACCACGCTCTCAGAAGCGATGTCTCCCAAGGAGAACTTTAACTTTATCAATTCTTACTTGCGTCGAGTCGGTCCGATGATCCGCCAGCACCAAGGCTTTATTGATAAATACATTGGCGATGCGATTATGGCATTATTTCCGCACACGCCCGAAGATGCGTTAGAAGCTGCGATCGCACTCCAACAGCAAGTCACGCTCTATAATCGAGAGCAGGAACAATTCGGTCAAGGCAGTATTGCGATCGGTGTTGGTCTGCATACCGGCAGTTTAATGCTAGGGACGATTGGCGAAGAGCAACGCATGGAAAGTACGGTGATTTCTAATGCGGTTAACCTCGCTTCTCGCTTGGAAGGATTAACCAAAGTCTATGGTGCCTCAATTATTATTAGCGGACAGACGCTATTTAGCCTCGACGATCAAACTCGATATCACTATCGATTTCTCGGTCAAGTTCCTGTGAAAGGTAAAACTGAGTGGGTTTCGTTATTTGAAGTGTTTGATGCCGACTCTCCGGAACTGCTCGACCTCAAGATACGAACCAAGACCCGTTTTGAAGAGGGAATTTTATTTTATCAAGCTCAAGATTTTGTCAACGCCTATGCCATCTTTCAGGAACTTCAACAGACAAACCCTCAAGATCGAGCGGTGAGTTTTTATATCACCAGTTGTGAAATGTTCATCAACAATCGAGTCTCAGATAGTTGGGCTTTGCTGAGGGCTTTGGCGGAGAAAATAGAGCAGTTTTAACAGTGAGCAGTTACCAGTGAGCAGTTACCAGTGAGCAGTTACCAGTGAGCAGTTACCAGTGAGCAGTTATATGAACATCTTCCACCTTTTTCAATCATCGTAAGGTGGGCATTGCCGAATAGAACTTGAAACTGTAATTTTATCGTTAGTCGGCAATGCCCACCCTACATACTTTAGGTGCTGCGTACACCAAAATGCATGGCAACTCTTATTCCTTCTGCCTTCTGCCTTCTGCCTTCTGCCCTTTGCCTCTCCCTTGCCT
>DATNPC010000956.1:0-8289 GCA_036703375.1 Allocoleopsis sp. | reverse complement strand
AGACAAACGGCTGAAGTCAGTTTCAAGGTGTGCCAAAAAGACGATGGGGAAAGGCGGAAAGCTCCATTCTGGTTTCTGCAAACACACCTATCGTAAGTGCCGCAATATTAACCAGCAAATTGGGCATATCGTTTCTAAGCGCATCACTCAGATTGCTCAAAACTACAGTGCGGATGCCATTGTGTTTGAGGATTTGAAAGGGTGGAAACCCTCATGCGGTAAGAAACGTTCAACCATAAAACAACGGTTTCATGGATGGCTTAAAAGCCTAATTGTGAACCTGACTCAATCTAAGTGGGCTGAGTTAGGAGGCAAAACTATTACTGTCATTGCCGCCTACACTTCTAAGTTGGCTTACGATGGTTCAGGGAAGCTTAAGCGTGATTCCGAAAATTATGCTTTAGCAACTTTCAGTAGCGGCAAGCGCTACAACTGCGACCTTAACGGGTCGTACAATATTGCCGCTAGAGGTTGGCTTAAACTCGATAGCCGAAAGGACTACGAGAAGCGTCCCAGTAAAAAGTCTGGACGCTTGCCTAGAAGCTGGGCTTGTTTATGTGATTTGTGGCACCTCGACAGTCCCAAATTAGCATAGACACCTCTACCTCGCCGCTAGGCAGGTGGAGGAGCTTCATGTATATAGAAGTAGAATATTGGACGATACCGAATCTGGGGTCGTGGAGGGAAGGACGTTGGATGAGCTAAGAGCTGCCTTGGAGTTAGCGACTGAAGACGAATTAAGTCAGCTGACAGAGATTCTGTTCCGCCGTAAGTTTAATCCGCTAGATTACATTCAAACACCCGAACCGCTCGAAGTCCAAAGCCGAGATCGCGAAGCTTGGTTAGATGCCATAGAGGAGCGATTTCGCTTTTTGGCAGCCGATGGAATGACGGTGTTAAAAGGGCGCACTCACGAATTCACCTACCGACAAGCACTGATTCAAGTTTGTCATTATCTCAAGATTCCATACTCTAAACAGCTGGCGACGACGGATATAGAGGCGGAAATATTTCTGAATCTGATCGGTAAAGCCTGGAAACGCTTGCCAGCTTCAGAACAGAGAGCGCTGACAGTGCGGGTGCAGCGCTCTCTGCGAGAGTCTAAACTTCCCGAACCGCTTCCCGTACACCTTCAGCACAATCCGGTTAGTTTACTCGTTAAGGGTGGCAGTGCCTTGGCTGTGAGTTCCATTCTCAAGCCCATATTATTAGAACAGATGGCACGTCAGTTTGCGATTCATTTTGCCAGATACCAAGTTGCCACAGACGCGATCGTTCGAGGTGGTGCAGCGGCAGCAGCACAGTTTGAGGGCTACCTAGCCGTGCAAACAGCCCGACGGGGAATGGCCCTCAATGCTGCTCGCTATGGGGCAACCCGAAGTTTGTTTGCATTCCTCGGGCCTGTTCTCTGGGGGTATTTCTTTGCCGATTTGGGTTGGCGCGCGATCGCAACTAATTATGGTCGAATTATTCCTACTATCTTTGCTCTGGCTCAAATCCGTTTGACTCGTGCCGAGTGTTGGGAACCAATTTAAGAGTTGTTAGTTTTTAGTGGTTTAGTTGTTAGCCCGAAAGTATAAATTACCGAATCTCAGCTGGCGGGGAACTTGGCCGTGGGCGCAGTTGGCGTTGCTGATTTTCCCCGTATTTCCTGCATTGGGCGCAGTGAGCTTATCTCTCCTAGCGCTAGTGACGTGCTGGCGAGCCTACCGCCAGATCGTTCGCTCTCCAGTGAATTGGGCATTGGGGGTTTTGAGCCTGTGGTTGATCGTTACATCCAGCTTTGCCTTTAAACCTTCTGACGCGTTCCTAGGGTTAGCAAATCTTCTGCCCTTCTTCATCATATTTGCTGCCTTTAGCGTTCTGATTCAAACACCAGCTCAACTGCGCCGATTAGCCTGGATTTTGGTAATTCCTTCGCTACCAGTAGTTATTCTCGGTTTCGGTCAAGTTTTTTTGGGCTGGGCAACCCCAGCATTTTGGCAAAACGTTTCAGGTTGGGTGTTAGAAGCCTACGGCAATCCTCCAGGCCGAATGGCATCGGTGTTCATGTACACCAATATTCTTGCCGCCTATCTCCAGATTGTTTTGATTTTAGGGTTAGGGTTGTGGATTGAGACGTTTCAAGCTTGGCAGCAAGGTGGACACCGCCTACAAGATAAGCAGCTATTGTTTTTAAGTGTGATGGTGCTGGGAAATGCGATCGCGCTTTTCCTTACCAGTTCTCGCAACGCTTGGGGAATTGCCGGTTTAGCCTGCCTCGCTTTTGCACTTTACCTGGGGTGGCGCTGGATTGTGTTAGCCGTCACGGCGGCGGCAAGCACAATCCTTTGGGCGTCATTTGGCCCTGAGTTCGGGCGTCCTTGGGTACGTCGCCTCGTTCCTGCGTTCTTCTGGGCAAGACTGTCTGACCAGATGTATCCTAACCGACCTGTAGCTACGTTGCGGACAACTCTGTGGCAGTTTGCCTGGAATATGACTCTAGAGCGTCCTTGGATCGGTTGGGGGCTACGGAATTTTACCCCACTCTATGAAGCTAAAATGCATTTGTGGCGCGGTCATCCTCACAGTCTGCTGTTGATGTTATTGGCCGAAACGGGTATTCCTGCAACGCTGTTATTTTGTGGCGTGATTGGTTGGATTTTGGCGCAAGGCATCTTGCTCTTGAGAGATTGGCAAGATATCACATCCCTCAAAGATGGAACCCAGTGGCATCCAGACCAATTAATTTTTTTCACCTATCTCATCGCTTTCGGCGGCTGCGTTCTATTTAATTTGGCGGATGTAACGCTATTTGATTTACGAGTCAATACATTAGGTTGGCTGCTACTGTCGGCAATTTGTGGCGTAGTTTATCGATATCAAGACACTCTCCGTTTAAATCGCTTGGAGAAATCTACCAATTGCGATTAAGTCACTCTGACTGGCAGTAGAGAGTTCAATTTATTTGTGCGTCCCTACTAGCTGGTTTTAACTCATAATCCACTAGAAGCGATCGCTCATCAGTTTAAACAACTGAAAAAAGGTTTGATAAAGTCACGAGTGGTGGGTTCAATTCCCCGTCCTAGACCGTGGTAACAGTTAATACCAATTGGCTTTTCCACTGTCGCATTTGAAACCCCCCCAGCCCCCCTGGCTAAGGGGGGAGCAATTGGAGAATAGGTGTCAAACTCAAACCCAATTGGTATAACTGGTCACTGGTCACTGTGAATGTCATACCGTATATTTCACCTGATTGTAGGAAGATAATAACCCCAAGTTACACGAACCTATAAGTGGCTAATAGTAAATATTGACCTTCGACCTCCTAGGAGGTAAATAGAATGAAACCTGAAATCATTGCGACAACAGCAATTTTATTCGCGATCGGTTTAGCCGCTTCTGCAAACGCAACTACTTCTTCTCAAGTTGCACAACTATGGGAAAATAAGCAATGCCAAAAGTGTAACTTGCTTGTGGCTGATGCCGATGATGCTCAGCAGCAACGTCAACAACGGCAAGAGCAACGTCAACAACGGATAGAGCAACGTCAAGAGCAATTACAACAACTCCCTCCAGAAGTTCGCCAACAAATCCAAGAGCAACAACAGCAACGGCAAGAAGTACGTCAAGAACGCCAAGAACAACGGCAAGAAGTACGTCAAGAGCGCCGAGATAACCGTATAGAGCAATGGCAACAATTGCCCCCAGACGTTCAGCAAGAGCGTATAGAGCAATGGCAGCAAATACCTCCCGAGGTTCGGCAAGAGCGCCGAGATGACCGACAAGATGCTCGCCAAGAGCGTAGAGACGACCGACAGGATGCTCGCCAAGAGCGTAGAGACGACCGACAAGATGCTCGCCAAGAGCGCCGAGATGACTGGCTACAGGATGCTTGGCTGTATCAAGAGCCGTGGTACTACGATCTAGGGTCAACTACATATACTGCTCCTATTCAAACCTACGTTACTCCTGCTCCAGGCGTGAATAGCATCAAAGTTGAGATGATGTCTCTCACTCAAGAGCAAGCTACCGTTGTCATTGAGGATGCGGATGCAAGACAGGAGCTGATCTTCACTCGTAACCGAACCAGGCAAACAGTTTACCTGGCACCGGGAATTCACAAGGTTTGGTTTAAAAATGCCAAAGGTAGTTCGTGGATGTCTGGTACTTTAAATCTGGGAAAAAGCGATCGCATAAGGATTGCATTTAACGAAGATAGGGAACTAGTACAGGTTTCCGATGACCCTCAGGCTTGGACTGAGGATAGACGTGTTTCCAGACAAGCTCAAGTTCGATAAGCTCCGTTGCGGCAACTAACTCATTACCTAGCAGCGCGATAATGCTTCGCTTAAAATGATCGAAAACCCTTTGTTAGAAGAGGCAGGGTGGAACGACGGTGACTCAAGACCGGGCAAGGCGAACGATCGAAGAGCGAGTAATCACCAATACGACCAGTTATTACGCGATATTGGGGTTGCACCCTAGTGCATCACCGATAGAAATCCGGCGCGCTTATCGAGAACTGAGTAAGCGCTATCATCCCGATACGACGGATCTACCGTCTGAAAAGGCAACCTCTAAGTTTCAGCAGCTCAATGAAGCTTATGCGACTCTCAGCAGTCCAGAGCGTCGAGTGCTGTATGACCAAAAAATTGGCTATTCGCGCCTCAACGTTATCCAAGTTCCCCAACACTTCAATAGCCCCGTTAACCAACGGCAACGCACTTATTCGTCCTCAGCTTACCTCGATCCAACTGACCGACCTCTCTCGGCAGGGGAGATTTTTGCTCTGTTTATTCTCGGTTTAACCTTTGTCGGTTGTATACTGCTGGCGATCGCGATCGGATTAACACGAGGCGAATCCGCGTTTCAAGTCTCGCGCGACAGCACGCATCACTTGCCGACTCAACAACGGATGGAGACTCAGCTCCAGAAAACGACTCCTCCTGTTGAGCTTCAAAGTCGGTTCAACTAGCAGCTATTCCTTGCTCGCTCGGCAACTCGATCTCAATCGCCTAAAGGAAGCGAGATTAGAGTAACGCTTAATCGTTTTAAACTGCTTGAATCCATCAAAATAGAAGAGTCAAGCTATCTTCAAATAAATTAAAAACTCCCTATGGCTCTTCCGTCAGCTGACACGCCTTTATACAACCATCCCCTCCACGAAATAGAGCAGTGGCTAAGAGCGCAGGGATGCGAACAAGACCGCGACGACTTACACTCTTGGCACGTTGAGCGACCCAGTTGGAAAGCAGAATTGTGTCTTGAAATCGAGGAACTAACTGTGCGATATCTTGCTGCGGGTGAAGGAGGTCGTGATATTCTACGCTCCTTCAAGTACTCCCTCAGCCGAGGAGATGTAGAAGCTGCGGTTTTCTCTGGTCCTTAAAGGAAGGTTGAAAGTTGGGAAGTGGAAAGGTTGACGAGTTTAAATGAGAGAAACATCCGAAATCAGTTAACCTGCAAGCCTTCTCACTTTCTAACCTCTACCCTCTAAACTTTCCCAAATCGCCGATCGCGTTGCTGATAGGAAGACAAAGCCCGATGAAATTCGGTTCGGTCAAAATCCGGCCACAGAGTATCTGTGATATAGAGTTCAGCATAAGCCATTTGCCAGAGGAGGAAATTGCTAATCCGCATTTCCCCACTGGTACGAATCAACAAATCGGGGTCGCACACATGAGCTGTGTAGAGATGACGGGAGAATAGTGTTTCATCAATCTCATCTGGCTGGATCTCGCCTTGCTGCACCTTAGTCGCGATCGCGCGACAGGCTTGCAAAATTTCCTGGCGTCCTCCATAATTTGTGGCAACAGTAAACTGAATACTGTTATTGTTTTTAGTCTCATCCATCGAGCGCTCGATCTGGGATTGGAGCGATCGCGGTAGAGCCGCTAAATTTCCCACAAAATCAATCCGCACGTTCTCCTCCATCATCTCCCGGAGTTCCCGCATCAACACGCGCTCGAACAACGTCATCAAAAAATCGACTTCCTCGTGCGGACGCCCCCAATTCTCTGTGGAAAATGCATAAGCCGTGAGTGCTTGGATACCCCAATCTTTGCAGCAGCGCAACAAATCTTTCAGGGCATCTACTCCTTGTCGGTGTCCCATAATCCGAGGCAGCCCTCGGCGTTTCGCCCAACGACCATTTCCATCCATAATCACCGCTACGTGTTTGGGCAGACGGTCTTGGTCAAGATCGCTTGGTAGCTTCTTTAAGATAGTTTGCATAGCAGTCATTTCTTCTCTTGAGAAGTGGATGACGGAAGACGAAGTAAACGCGAAATTAATGACCGTCCTTTAGACTTAAATCGACGACTCAAACTGCGTAAACCTGGGGCAACTGCCTCCCGATCGACAGCCGTTGAGAATCGAGCCTCTAGCAATTCCTTCAACTTACTGCTAGTTAATGGTCGGTTTAGTGTTCCTCTTTCCGCCAAAGAAATTGAACCCGTCTCTTCAGATACAACAATACACAAGCAATTTTCGACGCGCTCTGTAATTCCCATCGCTGCTCGATGGCGCGTTCCCAGTTGCCGGGATGCTTTGCGCTCTGAAAGAGGCAAAATTACACCAGCAGCGGCAACGCGAGAGCCGCGAATTAGCACGGCTCCATCGTGCAACAATGTCGATGTCTGGAAGATCGTTTGTAGCAGTTCCTTAGAAAGTTCCGCATTCAGCTGAACTCCTGGTACAGAAAAATCTCGCTCATCAACCGGACCATTCGTTTCCAAAATCATCAGCGCACCGATCCGATTTTGGGACAGTTCTTTGACGGCATCCACAATTTCATCAATAACACTGTCTGGTTTAGGGATTGGGCGTCGTTGTGCTTGAAATAATTGGATAATTTCTCCTCGCCCGACCTGTTCGAGAAACCGGCGAAACTCTGACTGAAAAATTACAGCCATTGCTACAGCCGAGCCAACCACCAACTTTTCTAGCACAAAACTCAAAAGTGTCAGCCCTAATCGATTACTGATAGCGGCGGCTAACATCAGGACAATTAGCCCCCGCACCATCCATAAGGTTCGGCGCTCCCCAATGATGAGGAGCACCATATACGTAAGCGCTAGAACTAATCCGATATCGATGCTGTGAAGCACCAAGGACTGAGTCCAGCTGGGGTCAAACATCGGACCCGAGGACGACGGGGGCATTGAACTTCTATAAATGATTTAGCTATGAAGATGCTTGAGTCTGGCTTGATTCTAGCGGGAGAAAGCAGTCAGTTGTGAGTTGGCGATCGACCCTCAGCGAGTCACCAGTATGCTCAGTACTATCTTGGCACTACGTACTGGTGCGTTTTGCGCCATGCCCACCCTTGAAGCATGAATGACAAGCTAGTTGCACACATCTAAACCGCTAGTCTCTTGCCAGTCGCTCTGGCAAACGATCTTGCCGGATTAAGTCTTGGTAGGTTTCCCGCTGTAAAATTAGCTGAGCTTCTCCCTCATTCACAACTACGGCTGCCGGTCGGGGCAAGCGGTTGTAATTTGAAGCCATGCTGTAATTGTAAGCACCAGTGCTCATAACCACCAATATATCTCCCGACTCGGTTTGAGGCAGGGTCGCTTCTTTGATGAGAATGTCTCCCGATTCGCAGTGCTTACCCGCTACCGTCACTGTTTCGACGAGCGGTGCTGACATCCGGTTCGCGATGACAGCTCGATATAGAGACTGATATGTAATTGGGCGAGGGTTGTCCGACATCCCACCATCGACGGCAATATAATTCCGTATTCCTGGAATTTCCTTTCGGCTACCGATGGTATAGGCAGTGACGCAGGCTGAACCAATGAGCGATCGCCCCGGTTCGGACAGCAGTTTGGGTAGAGGTAGCTGTTGTTCCTCACAGGCGGCGATTAAAGCTTCACAAACACCTTTGACCCAAGCATCGATGCTTGGTGGATCGTCAGATTCTGTATAGCGAATGCCCAAGCCACCGCCGACATTGAGTTCTTGCACTGGCAATCCGTGGCGCAATGCCTTACTCATATAATCCACTAAGACACCAGCCAGGTCTTTGTGGGGTTGACGCTCGAAAATTTGAGAGCCGATATGAGCGTGTAAACCGATGCAGTTGAGGGTTGAGTGTTGACTGACAAAGGTAAACACATCGTCTAAAGCATTGGGATCGAAGCCAAATTTACTGTCCAGGTGTCCCGTGCGAATGTACTCGTGCGTGTGGCACTCAATTCCTGGAGTCAGCCGCAGCATAATCCGAACCGGATGTTCGGCTGATGTCATTTGGGCTAAAGTTTTTAACTCTAGCCAATTATCCACAACAATCGTGCAGCCTTT
>DATNPC010000955.1:0-9511 GCA_036703375.1 Allocoleopsis sp. | reverse complement strand
CGGTATTGCTGGCTTCATCCTCAGCATTGGGATGGCGGTTGATGCAAATGTGCTGATTTTTGAACGGACGCGAGAAGAACTCAGAGCCGGTAAGACCTTATATCGCTCGGTTGAATCTGGCTTTTACCGAGCATTTTCTAGCATTTTAGATGGTAATCTGACGACCGTGATTGCTTGTGCAGCGCTGTTCTGGCTAGGGTCAGGCTTGGTTAAGGGCTTCGCACTCACACTGGGCTTGGGGGTAGCGGTAAGTATGTTTACGGCTATTACTTGTAGTCGTACCTTCATGCTGGCTATGGTTCTCGGTTTCCCTGAGTTGCGCCAGAAGCCAGAACTATTTGTTCCCAATCCACCAGCGACAGTGAAATCATAAGGCAGAGGGGTCAAGATGAAACTGAATGTAATCAAACAGCGATCGCGTTGGTGGACAATCTCTACTGCCATTATCCTCGCAGGCATCATTAGTATGGTGATTTCCACAGCAACCTTGGGGTCGCCTTTACGCCTGGGTCTAGATTTTGTCGGCGGCACGCGATTGCAATTTGAGCGAGACTGTAGCGTGCCGAGCAACTGCGACAAACCCATCGATATCGCAGCCGTTCGGCAAGTCATGGACGATCAGGGGTTGAGCAACAGCAGTATCCAAATTTTGGGGGAGAAGCAACAAGCGGTAACGATCCGAACAAAGCCATTAGATAGTGAAAAACGCACGCAGTTACAAACTGCCTTGAGCCAAAAACTTGGTGCGTTTAATCCTAAAGGCACTCAGATTGATACTGTTGGACCTACCCTCGGCCGTCAGCTATTTGCCTCTGGGATGCTAGCTATTATCCTGTCGTTCGCGGGTATCCTGATCTACCTAACCTTCCGGTTCCAGTTCGACTACGCGTTCTTCGCCTTCGTTGCCCTGTTCCACGATGTGTTTATTACCGTTGGAATATTCTCCATTCTGGGTCTGGTACAAGGGGTAGAAATCGATAGTCTATTCGTCGTTGCGATTCTGACGATTATTGGGTTCTCCGTGAATGATACGGTGGTGATTTACGATCGCGTGCGGGAGGTAATCCAGCAGCATCCAGGAATGCATATCGATCAAGTGGTGGATGATGCGGTCGATCAAACCCTAACTCGATCGATTAATACAACATTAACGGTGCTGTTGACGCTAGTTGCTATCTTCTTATTTGGCGGTGAAACGCTGAAGAATTTTGCGCTGTGTCTAATTATTGGATTTACAGCAGGGGCTTATTCGAGTATTTTCATTGCCAGCACGCTACTGGCCTGGTGGAGAGAGCGTCATGGTTCTCCTCCTTCGAGGACTGAATCAGACACGACAATTTCTGACCAAGTCTAGCGGATGGATTTACGGATGGAAGACGAGAAGTTGAGGAGACATTTCTGGCAAGAGAGCGATAAGGTTTGGATCTGTAGCCTCGCTCTCATCGACCAGGAGCTCATACCTCTTTTGAGTCAAAATCAGTCGGCGTCGAGCTGGAGACATGGAGGAAAAAAGCACACTATGCCCATTCAATCTCCAGCTTAATCATCGGAAACGCTCCCCACATTCTTCTCTCTTCCCTTACCTCGCGACTAAGATGGATCGGTCTGACTCTCAAAAGCCTCACACGACTCGAACAGACCCAGCAGAGCTTGACCCAACATTCAAAGCACAGATTCAACGGTTATATCAATTGACTGTTTATGGTCGGTGGTTGTTTGTCAGTATCCTGTGGGCAACGCTGGCACCATTGAGTATGTGGGGTTGGCACTATGAATTTTCGCTATTGCGAGCGTATTTTACGTGGGCGGCAGTACGATACAGCATCTTCTACAATCCTCTACCCGCGCTCGGACTTGCTTTTTGTATTGGCATGACGGCAGCCGTCTTAGTCTGGCAGAGTCGCAATCTTTTGCTCGGAATACCTGCTTTGGAACAGAGGCGACTGGAGCAACAGGTCTGCCGAATTTCTCAGCAGGGGCCAAGTCACCCCTTGTGGAGGTGGGTATGCAAGTCCAGATGATGAATCATGAACTATAAACCCCGCGCCACCATTCCTCTTCATCAAGCTTTATTCGTTTGTAATCTGGCAGGAAATATCTTCCAAGAACTCCAAAGTTGTTTGGTTTCCTTCACCACTCTTCTCAACGCGCGTCTCCAGATCGTATTGCGCCATCCCGACCAAGCTGTTTGATCGAGATACTGAAAGAATAAATTTGTAGCTGGATGCAGGCAGCCTCTTTGCCAAGGCTTAGGAGGAGTAGTGTAGTGAATAATGTAGGGATCGTGCAAAAGTGCGTGATATAGTTCCCGATCGTAAGGGCTATCTTCCCAGGATGAATAACTATAGATGCGAGGCATTTGATTCCATCTCGGGTCGAGTTCTCCCCATTGACCTGCCAGCACTCCGTTTAAACCATCTTGATCGTGATCGCGCACATAGTCTTTGTTGTCTTGAAGAAATTTAACGACTTTCTCTCCGATGCTGTCTCTTTGCCACTTATCGAGATTAATGACTAACAGTCCAGCATTGAAGTACTTGTAATCTGGATTAATTCCCAACTCTTGATAGTTTCTGAGTCCTCCGGACATAGATATAAATCGTTGGTTATCGTCCTGAACTGCTAATACATAGTTATCCCCAATATCAATCTGCCATAATTCTTCTAAATCTCCTTTCACGAGCATGTCGCTATCTAGATAAATGACCTTGTCAAATTGTGCTGGGATAATTTGAGGAATCAGCAATCGATAATAGGTGACAATAGTCAAATATCGTTCGACTTTCAGATTGGCCAGTAACGATTCATTGGGCTGCACCCAGGAAATAGCGACGTGTGGCGACCCACAGGATTTGATAATGCGACGCTTGCTGCGTTGACTAATCCCGCCATCAATCACATATATAGATACTTTAGGTTTATTTTTAAGATTTATAACTGCTGAACGAAGTGTAACGGCTAGTGGCATCGCATAATTCTCATCAGCAGCGCAGACGATAGTGATGGGTTGATTTTTCAAGGTAGTCATCGGCAATATCCTGAATGGGTTGACTTGAGTTGCTACAGGAGACTTTCTTTCAATCGATGTTGATGGTAGTTCATTGAGAATGACCTGAAATGAAAGCTAACCGAATTACATTTAAGTTATTTGTTGGCTCATTTTCAGTGTGATGCACTCGCTATTGTTAATTGACAACGCGGCAAATTCATCTAAGAAATTAACTGTTGTTTCAACCACCTCCAAGAAGGGCCAATGGATGATTGTCCAATCGCAACTCGTAACTTCTTGATCATCCCGATTGAGGGTTGTCCATAATAGAGAGCATTCGCTGGAATTGCTTCCTCATCGGAATAGCCCACGTTCACAAAGCGTTCGATACTTTGGCGAGCCAAGTATCTTTCACGAGTCTTCTGCAAAAGTTCTTCATGAGTATTGGTGTGAAATACTGTCCAGTTTGGGTCTTCAATTTTGCATAAGCTGTACATCTTGTGGCGCTCTATATACTGCTCAAATGCCACTTCAAATACATATCGCTCCTGATTCGTAGATGCAGCGGGATTCTCACCCTTGAATCCAGAAATAATAAAAGGGCCAGCAAACTCATGAACAGCTTTCATGTAGCTCATTCGCTTCATGAGTGCGAAGTTTAGGCTGCACTTGTGGCTAAAGTACCATCCCTCCCAAGCATCGTGATGTTTTGAAGGGAGGTTGAACGAGCCACTAATTGCAAAAACATCGTCTCGATCCAGATATGCGATCGCTTCTTCTAGCCAGCGCTCGTGTCCTTTCCGGTAGGGTAGGGTATCGGAATGGAAGAACAGGATATAAGGTTTAGTCGCGATCGCTGCTGCTGTATATTCCTTGATGTAACCCGTTTCGCTGCCACCGTAGTTGTCTTCATGATCGGACTGAAGTAGCTGTAGCTTGTCAATCAAGCCTTCTTGAAACATCTCCCAATAGATGGCCTGATTTTTGCGATCGCTTCCACAATCAACAACCACCACCTCACCGGGTTTACCACCTAAAAAGTGAAACCAATCGAGAAGAATATCTCTAAAGACCAATCCATCGCCAAAGATATTGGTGACTAGAGATATGTTTTGTAGCGTGCTAAATGAATCGCTCATCGTTCACTATCTCGGAATTCTTGCAAGGTTCTACGGCTGATTTGGCACATAAATCTACTCAGCTCTACTCCGAATACTGAGTAATAGCCAGGAGCTGAGATTGACCAGTTCAGCAAAGTCTTTATCAGTGATTCACTGATAAAAGTATTGAAGTTAAATGCGGTCTTGGGCTTTTCAAAATCAGTCTCGCCGACTGACGCTCTCTCTACCAGAGAAGAACGAGCTTCAACCCAAAGAGGTGCTGACAGGAGTAAAGATACTGCGAGTGCTAAGTATTAGCAGCCTAGACAGGAAGGAGTACGCGCAATTCCTGCAACTTGGCTGGAGAATTGCTCGGGCATTTTTCTCTGCCCTTAGCAAAGGAAAAAAACCTAAACTTAAGCTCTAAAAGTAGCAGCTAAATCACTTATTGATTTCAAACCACAACCTTACAGCTGGTAAAAAAGTAATTCCTTCGTTTCGACCAGTTTGGTGTGCTCGTGAAACCTCTTGAAAAATCTCTAGATGAATCGAGAATGTTACGGTGGAGTCTCTCCGACTTCCGCCATTTCGTTGAAGTTCACCATGGGGGCAAACATGTATGCACAGCCCCGGTTGCTATGGCGGTGTTCTTGTATCCAGTTGCTTTTTTCTACTGTGACCACGATAAAGAAACTTGATCCAGAGTGTAAAAAGGCTGCTGTATATACTTAAACATATTACAAATCAAATCTGCAACTTATTTTTTTAAAAAACTCATCGATCCTCAAGTTAAGAAATTCATCAAAAATTTACATCTCCTGGAAGGAAACCAAGTACCAAATAACTGAAAGTCTTTCTCGCTGGCACTTGTAGCTATATAAAGGAATAATGAAGATAAAAATTCAGGCTCAGCAAATTTACAACAATAATTTCTAAAAAAGTCTGAAAAACTCTCTAAATTAGATTTCCTCGTTCAATCTAACTGCCAAGTCGTACTCAACCTGCAACTATTGACTCGAAGTCTAGGGATAGAGCTAGAGGCTAGTGCAAGCATGCAGAGGGCAGAAGACAAGGTAGCAAACCCAGAAAATCTATCTAAAGATAGTTAACAAAGCCTGCTTGTCAAGGAAACATTAATTGAGGAATGGGAGTACGCACAACATTCTAAAATAACCGCATAAAAGGTAAAAGTCAGTTCACCCCTGACAACCCACGATTGCTCGCTGAACCCAAACGAGTTTAATGAGTCTGGCGAATTGGAATTGCGATCGCAAATTCCGTTCCCTTACCCGGTATGGAAACGCAAGTGAGTTGACCGCTGTGCTTTTCCACAACAATTTGATAGCTAATCGATAATCCTAAACCCGTTCCTTTGCCTACCGATTTGGTTGTAAAAAATGGCTCAAACATCTTACTACAGACTTCTTCGCTCATCCCTGAGCCATTATCAGCAATCCGAATAATCGCGTGAGGATTTTTGCCAGCGTCATCCGCTTCGAGCGGATCGGCATTAATGTCGCGAATTTCTGTGCTAATCGTAATGCATCGAGACGTTTTGCGATCGCTAGCTTGCTGTTCGAGGACATCAATCGCGTTATTAAGAACATTCATAAATACTTGATTGAGCTGTCCGGCATAACACTCAACTAGCGGCAAGTGACCGTAGTCTTTAATCACTGTAATTGGCAGATGCTCATCTGTTCCTTTTAGGCGATGCTGCAAGATTAATAACGTGCTGTCAATCCCCTCGTGAATATCTACGGGCTTCATTTCAGTTTGCTCAGCCCTCAAGAAATTCTGTAGAGATAAAAGAATTTGGCGTAGGCGAGTAGCTCCCACCTTCATTGAGGACAGCAATTTTGGCATATCTGCCATCAAAAAATTGAAGTCCATTGCCTCAAGCTGACTCTGGATTGGCGGAACAGGCTGAGGATAATGAATAGAGTAGAGTTCTACTAATTGCATCAATTCTTTAATGTAGCAAGTCGCATAATCGAGATTGCCATAAATGAAGCCAACAGGATTGTTGATTTCATGGGCAATCCCAGCAACTAACCGACCCAGACTTGACATTTTTTCATTATGAATCAGCTGCGCTTGAGTCTGTTTTAATTCCTCTAGTAGAGAGGTGGCATTCTGTTTTTCTGCCTGCAATTGCTGGGCTTGTTGTTTGAGCCGAGCTTTAGATTGGCGCAAAGCAGCTTCTGTTTTCTCTCGCTCCGCAATTTCTTGTTTCAAAAGCTCGTTGGTTTTTGTTAGCTCGGCAGTTCGTTCTTCTACCCGTTTTTCCAACTCATCATGCGCTCGCTGCAAAGCTTCTTGAGCCATTTTGCGCTCTGTGATGTCTTTCGTCACCCGAGCAAAGCCCCGTAGCTGCCCGTCCTGGGTTTTTAAGGCAGTAATCACGACATTAGCCCAGAACTTCGACCCATCTTGACGCACGCGCAGACCTTCTTCTTCAAACCGACCCTGACGCGCCGCGATTTCTAAGTCTTGTTCGGGTTTGCCGAGATGAATATCCTTTTCGGTATAAAAGCAGGAAACGTGGCGATTGATAATCTCTGATGCTCGATACTGGTGAATGCGTTGAGCTCCCGTATTCCAACTCACAACACGGCCGAGAGGATCGAGCATGATAATGGCGTAGTCATTCACTCCCTCAACCAACAAGCGAAAGCGCTCTTCACTTTCCTCACGAGCTTCCTGGGCCTGTTTGTATTCTGTGCGATCGCGTACCACGGCGTAAATTAATTCCTGCTCGGTACAGGGACTCACGCTCCACAGCAGCCATTTATACGTTCCATTTTTACAACGGAAGCGATTTTCAAACTGGATCGTACCAGTTGCAGTCGTCAGCTCGTGCAACTGTTCGAGTGTCGCTTGTTGGTCTTCTGGGTGGATAAACTCAATCCACTGATGACGCAGGAGCTCCTCACTGGTAAAACCCAGGATTTTTTCACATATTGGGCTGAGTTGCTTGAAATAGCCGTCAAAACCCGCAATGAAAAACATGTCCAGCGTGAGCGTAAAAAATTGATCTAGAGTACTGCACAGAAAGCGGTTGGGCTGTGCTTCCCCTCTTGGATTTTTCGGGATGAGGGTTTGGGCCGCTTGAATTGCCATCGATCACTTACCTGGTTGTAAAACTACCAACTCTTCTAGTGCTTGTCGAGAGCCATCAGACTCTCTTCGTGTTGGCAAAGTACTTCAGCTTTATTTAAATTTAGCGCTCGCACAGTTTACAACACACCCTGAAATCAGCAATTGGCTCTATATCAAGCTTTTTTGCTCTATTAACTGTGATGGAGAGGCTAGCTGACACACCCTAAAACAATACAATTATCGAATTCTTTATAGCTAGTTTAAACGTTATGTATTGTTTCCCTGATAAGTTAATAGTATTTCATTTTACTTTATTATTTTATTAATATTACTTAAATAATTCATTAGGGGATAACCTAGGAAAAAATGCTCAAACCGGCTTTCTGGATAACCCTCCCAAGTATGAACCAATTAGGCAAGGAGCCAGGGAAGCCAGACGGCTAAAGCGAGTAAGCACGTAAACAAGACGGGAATGGTCAAAGCGATCGCGATGCGAATGTATTGACTCCAGCTAATATTAAGTTTTTGACGCCTTAGACTATTAAACCAGAGTAGGGTAGATAGACTGCCGAGTGGCGTAATTGTTGCTCCAATGTTACAACCGATCGCATTGGCGTATACCATCACCTCTCGCATCGCTGGATCGAGTCCTGTGGTATCTTGAATCGCGGCAGCATTCATCAGTCCGGCTGCTACATTCGTGGTCAAGCCCGATAGCAGCATTGCCAGAAAACCTGTACCTGTGGCACAGGCTGTCAGTCCCCAAGCCGATAGCTGTTTTAAGCCCTGACTTAACAGAGTCACAATCCCGGTATCTAGTAAACCAAAGATGACAAAGTACATCCCCAAGTAAAATAAAATGGCTTGCCAAGGGACAGTGCGTAAAACCTTGCGAAGATCGACGATCGCGATCGCATCTGTGGGGCACCAACGCCCAGCCAGAGCGAACAGAATTAGCACACCGCTTACCCCAACCAAGGACGTAGGCAGACCCAACCATGCCGCCAAAAAATAACCGACTAGGAGTAACCCTAAAATAGCGAAGCTCCACTGACAAACCAGGGGATCGCGAATCATTCGGTAGGGTGTAGGCAAATCGCTGACAGCGTAAGTGGGTGGTATAAAGCGATCGAAGTAGAACCAGAGAACCCCCAAACTCATTGCGATCGCAATGCCATAGATCGGTACCATCACCATGAAATAGCGCAAAAAGGAAATATCTAAATACTCTGTCAAACTCAAGTTGACAAAACTGCTTACGGGCAACGGTAAACTAGTCGCGCTGGCAATAAAACCAATCGCCAAGGCAAAGACCAAGATTGCTTTTGGTGTAAAACCAAGCAGCACCAGTATATTCATGACGACAGGCATCCAGATGAAGATAGTGACATCGCTACTGAGCAAAGCGCTAACCGATGTCCCCAACAGAAGGACTAAGGGGAAAAGGAAAGGACTACGGCCCACGCTTGCTTGAGCGAGCAAGAGTCCTAACCAGCGAAAAAAACCCGCTTCATCCAAGATCAGAGCAATGACGAGCAACGCAACTACCGTCAATATGGCATTCCAAACCAGCCCCAAAACGAGCGGAACTTGTTGCCAAGACACAACACCTGTAACTAGAGTTAGAAGCGCTCCCCCTAAAGCTGTAAATCCGATCCCCAGTTTTCTGGGCCGCCAGATTACAAGGGTAAGAGTGAGAAGAAAAATTGCGATTCCCAAGACGATAGCTCCGCTGAATGCCACTTAATATATCGCCTCATACCATTTTCATTTAAAGTTGCAACAAATCGGATGATGGGGAGATGGGGAGATGGGGCGACGGGGAGACGGGGATAATTGATTTTCGGGAAGTTCCTCACTCAAAGTCACCTGATAATGAAAAGCGATCGCTCCACATTACCAGAACCGACCTTCAATTTAGGAGTCAAAGAAGTCCAGCTTCAGACTGGGGGAACCTCTGTTGATGCCTTAGTCAAAACCGGCGAGCTCTTAGCTGCGATCGGCGATCGCATTCCTTGAGTCTTTTTTCTGCACGTTGGGCTTTGAGAATTAATTCAACGCCTTGGGCGAGCATCGACGGGATAACATCTAGTGGTGACTTGCCAGATAGTACGTCGAGATTGCCTATCACACCGATGAGTGCAGCTTGCACGACGAAAGAGACAGCGATGAGTCGCTGTAAAAACTTTTGCTGTTTATCTTGACTTTTGTCGCTTTTTGTGAAACTCGTCTTATTGGTCGATTTGGTTGACTGAGAGTTGTTCATCGTTGGAACCTTGAATCTTTGTTGAATCAAGGCTCTCTTTGGGGTTGTTCAACT
>DATNPC010000954.1:0-8117 GCA_036703375.1 Allocoleopsis sp. | reverse complement strand
GCCCCAACAAGCATGATGAAATCAATGACCCTTGGAAAAGTGCCGAAATTATCAAAAAGCACGTCTCGGAAGGTCTCGTTATGGCTCGCAAGTACCAGTTGCCGAAAGCCGTGCGCGACTTTATTCCAGAACACCAAGGAACGCTGCTGATTTCCTATTTCTATTTCCAAGCGAAACAGAAAGCCGAACAAGAAGGTTGCCCTCCCGTCCGCGAAGAAGATTTCCGCTATGACGGACCGATTCCTCAGTCCCGTGAAACGGGTGTCGTGATGCTGGCAGATGCGTGCGAAGCAGCACTGCGAAGTCTTAAAGACGTTACACCAGAAACAGCCTTGGCGATGATTAATAAAATCCTCAAAGCCCGTTGGCAGGACAACCAATTAGCTGATTCGGGACTGACACGGGAGGACTTGTCGATTGTGGCAGAAGTGTTTGTTCGAGTTTGGCAACAGTGCAATCACCAACGGATTGCTTACCCGAAGGCCGCACTGAATCATCAGCCATCAGCGAGTAAGAGTTGAAAATTTGTGTTAAGAAAAGTAGCTAAATTTTAAACTTAATTGCAAAAATTCAGGAGAATGAAAAGCCAATAAAAAAGGAGTGGTAGGGTGTAAAACTGTAACTTACAGTTTGAATAACCCTACTTAAGAGAGCGCAAACGATGCACAACAAAGATTCGGAGAAAGACTGGCTGACCGCAGCTGTTACCGCTGCATTGGGAGCTGGAATCGTGACATCTTTTGCTGTAAGCCAAGGCCAAAACCCACTGGTTGCTTTGGCAATTACAGGCTTTTCTGTGCTTGTTGCCCTATTGTTCAGTCAGTTGGGACTGATTTAAAAAACTGGTCTTCTCAACTCATTTTTAATGCGATCGCTGCTTTAATTTTCGCTTCTTAACTATTAATCCACTTTTCCAAAAACCACAATTTTAGTGGTAGCGTGAGCTGGTTTCACCCTACCACTAAAATTGCCAGGAACCTTATCTAATCACAAGCTTCGAGATTGAGGTCTCCTGCTGAAGGAAACCCATTCGATATCCAACCGTCCATAGGTGCTGCCAGTCTAGCCCATTCGCGCCCTTGGTCGTCTTGTCTAAACTCCGGAGGATTGGATAGCGTTACCCGTTGGCTATAGAATACGCCACCCATTCTGAGGGAGTTGCTATCCGGTCGTTCGCGAATCGCTAAACCTTCCATTCCCTGATAGGTCACTCGGCGACAGAGGTTTAATGGTCGAGTCGATGCCTCTGTTCCAGAACAGCGTGTCAGGTTTCTTGTCTCGACGAATCCCGTCACAGGCGAATTGATGGCAATCCAACCGTCTCTGCCACTTACCTCAGCTAGCGAAACTCGTTCGTTCGCTTCCAAGGCTCGAATGGGATTTGCTGTGGAACGCTCTCGGTAGACGAAGATGGATTTAACCGATACACGGCATTGTCCGACCAGTCCTTGTGCTACTTGAGAGTTGCTGTCTGTCTGAGATAGAGTTAGTTGCGATCGCACAGTCGTGTTGGTTAAAGTCGTGCTGGGAACACCTGTGGCAGTAGCCTTCAGCGCCCCCGTAGCGCCTAACACGCAAGCGAAGATAGCGACCGGCTTGTTGCAGAAGTTCATCGGTTTCATAAGGTACACCCCTCACTTTGTCAATCCTAGTCACATAGCAGACTTAACCAAGATTATCGGAAATAGGTGGATACGGTCGGGCATTAGCGCAAAAGATTTCATCCTTGAGAAGGACTGTGCCCTCAAGATTCCACACTCTAATGCAACTGATTGCCTGCCAAAAATCAGTCCGGTTCAGCCATTCAAAATGAAAACTATAGCCGCTAGTTCTATAAAACTAAAACTTTCAGTGCTAGCACCTAGGCTTTCAATAATTACGTTATGCTACATCAGTTTTAAAATCTAATAAGATTCAGTTTTTCTTGATAGAATATTTTTTTTAAAACTTAAAATAATATGGAAAGTCTTGCTTATCTTCATCTTGCCTGGGCTTATGAAGCACCAACAGATACTGATACTAATATTTTATATCTAGAGAATTTAAAGCTTTTTGAGTGGGTCAAACGACAAAAACTTGCTAGCCAAGTTCGACTCTATTTACTGTCACTGATGGTCATTCTGGGCATTCTAGGAATAGCCAGCGAAACTTTAGCACAAAGCCTCAGGCTAGGCGCTCAAGGTTCGCGAGTAACGGAACTGCAAGATCGGTTACGAGACCTAGGATATTTCTATCAATCTTCTACTGGTCGGTTTGGCTCACAGACTCAGGATGCAGTCATTAGATTTCAAAGAGCATCTGGACTCAACCCTGATGGCATCGTGGGAGCGGACACCCAAGCCGCATTATTTGGCACAGGAAGCATTACAACAGGACGGCAGTATCAGTACCAACAACCTTATTACTTGCCTCCTCCATCTTTTACCTATACCTCACCTAACGATGAGGGGGAGACATTCAGTACTGCAACCCGTACAACAGACTATGTCCTGCAATTAGGCGATCGCGGTTCAGAAGTTAGGCAACTTCAGGAAAAGTTGAGAAGAGAAGGGTTTGACCCTGGTTCAATTGATGGAATATTTGGTCCGCAAACTCAAGTAGCCGTCAGGCGCTTTCAACGAGCTAACGATTTATTTCCGGATGGCGTTGCGGGTAGAGAAACATTGGCAGCTTTGGGAATTCGTCCCGAAAAGAATCGCTATGTAGTCGTAGTACCAGGAAATCAAGAAACCTTGAACAAAGTACAGGATGTACTCGGTTTTGAACGCATCAGCCTAGGAAAATCGAGATTAGGGAATTATGTAAACGCAGGAGCGTTCCCCAACCGGGATCTAGCGGAAAGCCGCTCGCATCTGCTGCGAGCGCGTGGTTTGGATGCACGAGTAGTCTATCGATAGAAGCGTTGTTTCGCTCGTGAATAATAAGATCGTCAAGCTAAACTAAGGAACATCTCCTCTGAAGTGATACACCCGAAAACCTATGGAAACCCTCGCTTATCTTCACCTCGCGTTAGTTAACGAGGAACCAGCAGAACCCGAGCTCAATTGGGAGAATCTGAAAATTTTGGATTGGCTCGATTGCCCTCATCTTTCAATAACTGCTGCCATTTCCTTGCTTTCGCTAACGGTTGCACTCGGCATTATAGGAAGACCAACTCAGGCATCAGCATTGATGAAACCAGGCGATAGAGGCTCGGAGGTGACTGCTCTGCAACAGCGATTGAAAGAGTTAGGCTACTTTCAATCCAATATCACTGGCTTTTTCGGTCCCTTAACCAAGGATGCCGTCACTCGCTTCCAGCAAGCCATGGGACTTTCGTCAGATGGTATTGTGGGAAATAGTACTCAAACATCCTTAAATAACCAGCGAGGTCAATCGCGATCGCTGCCCGTGAGTACCAGGGCTGTATCTCAACGGCTTTGGCGATTAGGCGATCGCGACGAACAAGTCGCCCTGATTCAGGAAAGCTTGGCGGTAGCAGGCTTTGCGGCTGGTACTAATGGCGTCTTTGACTCAGAAACCCAAGAGGCGGTTCGACAATTTCAGCAAGCAAGAGGACTGACGGTGGATGGCATTGTCGGTCCCCAAACGATGGCAGCATTACCAGCTGTTGGCGGAACCAATTCGACTTCGACGCCCGTCCGAACCAATAGTGCCAATCAATATAATGTCCAAGCACTACAACGGCGTCTGCGAGAACAGGGATTTTATCGGGGACCAATTGATGGAGTCTGGGGTTCGCAAACTCAAGCTGCACTTGAAGCCGCTCAGCGTGCCTATAGCGTGAGTACGACAGATCTAGCGAACGGAGGCTATTAGGGAATCGCGATCGCTTAGCGACAGTCATCTCAAACAAAAAAAATAACCGGCTTTGAGGCCGGTTGCTTGTGTTGAGAGGTTAATTGAGCACCGAAGCTTCTGCTGCTAATTAGCTCAAGGCTTCCAGATAATCTCTTACACGGTTGCGCCGCTTGGGCTGCCGTAATTTTTGTAGGGCTTTCGCTTCAATTTGACGCACTCGTTCGCGAGATAGTTCTAGAGCACGACCAATCTCGGCTAATGAATAAGGATGTCCATCTCCTAAACCGAACCGCATCCGGATCACATCTCGTTCGCGACTGGTGAGATCGGCTAAAAGTTGCTGTAAATCTCGTTGTAGCGCTTCTCGCATTAAGACTTCTTCGGGAGAAGTTTCCTCTGTTTCGAGCAAATCTCCCAATTCGGTGTCTTTTTCCTTGCCGACTTTAATTTCCAAAGAAACAGAGCGAGGTACTCGCAGTAGGACTTCCCGCACTTGCTCTGGAGTCATTTCTAGCTCTTTGGCAATGTCATCCATATTGGCGGTACGACCGACTTCTTGAGAAATTTTGCGCTGAGCCTTTTTGATCTTGTTGAGCTTTTCTGTAATGTGAACGGGGAGGCGGATGGTCCGGCTTTGAGTTGCGATCGCGCGGGTGATGCCCTGGCGAATCCACCAATAGGCATAAGTACTGAATCGGTACCCTTTGGTTGGGTCAAACTTCTCGACAGCCCGCTCCAATCCAAGAGTCCCTTCTTGAATGAGATCGAGGAGTTCCAATCCGCGATTTTGGTATTTCTTCGCCACTGACACGACCAATCGCAGGTTGGCTTTGATCATGTGTTCCTTGGCTCGGTTCCCCTGAGCTTGAATATGTTCTAGCTCTTTGACCGAGAGATTGCATAACTCAGCCCAACGATGCTTTCCAGCTAACAAGCTTGGCTTGAGCTCAGAAACTTCGACCCCAGCAGTCGCAGCCCACCGCTCCCAAGACGGACGATGACCCAACTGAGAGGCAAGGCGATCGTGGGTCTCGATGAGCTTGACGAATCGCGCAATGACTTCATCACCTTGTGCGGCAAACTCAGCCCTCAAATCCAACAGTCGCATGTAGCGCTGAACTTTTTGGGCCTCTGAGACTTCCTCATCTCGCCGGAGTAGACGAACTCGACCGATTTCCTGAAGGTATAACCGAACAAGGTCAGTAGTGCGGCGGTTAGCAGTTTTGGAGAAATTGGCAGCATCTGTACCCTCAATCTCCACATCCACTAAATCATCTACCGGTGTTTCCGTTTCCACATCTTCGCTTGTACCGTTGAACTCAAAGCTATCGGTAAGCAGCTCGTGGTCGAATTCTGTGTCGGCATAGAAAGGAGTGGCTGGCATAATAATCTCTTACGTTAGGACCGGTGACGACACACTGATGAGGAGTGCGTCACATCTTATTACTAGAGTTCCCACCCTTGATGACCGGAGAACAGCGCTTATCTTTTGTTTACGACAAGGTCATCAGCTCAAAGATGAAATCCTTGCCGTATCTAGTGCTGATGCGTCGCTTCAGTTCCAACCGCAAAAAAATAATTGGCACTAGGCCGAAAAACTATGTTTGGTAGGATAACTGACTTCTGCTCTTTCATCTAGTATAAGCGGCTCACTATTGGGGAATAGTGACCAAGGTCAAAGGATATATTAATCTTCATCACCAATCTGGTAGATTCCTGAAAGATTGGCTAAATTTAAGAGAAAAATTTGCCCAAAAGCTCCCTAAACTCGAAAAAGCTCCACATCAGCGATGGGAGCCCAATTGCTTCAAGCGAGCTATAACCCTGAGAGCGGTATCCAGCACGCGTTCAACCCAGTTGCGTGAGTCTGTAGTTTCTAGTCAAGCTTCAATGCGTTGACTGGCACATCATCCCAGGAAGTCACAGTTCTCAGACGAGCAATCCAACCCGCAGACTTTTGCACTTCGGTCAAATTCTGCTCGAAAGACTCGTGGCAATCCTTGGCCTGCTCTTCGTTACAACAAGCAATACAAGAATAAATGAGTCCCGATGGATCGATTTGTTCGTTTACCCAAATAGTCATAGCGTTTTTCTCAACCTAAAATACGTCGATCGATCTCTGAGTAGTTATACTTATTTTCTCGATCGACGCGGAGCTGTAGCAGGATTTGCAACAGAAGTTCACTGTTCCCAAGATTAACCGATCGCGCGGGACGAATTTTTTGTGGCCAGTTGAGCGAGCGAATTCCCCGCTACTCGGCAAATTCGCCAGTCGGGGAGGATTGATGCTCCCATACTTTCATAAAATGCGATCGCTGCTTTATTCCAAACTCCCACCAGCCACTCGGCACGTCCGCAATTGCGCTCAACGGCTAACTGAGCGAGATACGTGAGGAGGGCTTTACCAATACCCTGACGCCGATACTCGGGAAAAATAAACAGATCGTCGAGATAAAGCCCCGGTTGAGTGAGAAAAGTGGAATAGTTATGGAAAAATGCAGCAAAGCCAATCGCTTGTCCGGCTTGTTCGGCTAGAACCGTTTCCGCATACGTTGGAGAACTGAATAAATGGGATTTCAAGGCTTCTGGATCGAGTTCAAGCATGTGGGATTTCTCATCGAACTGAGCCTTTTGCTGAACTAAGTGGCACAGCACTGATAAATCAGTAGGTTGGGCTGCTCGCAACAGGGGTGAGGATGTACCGTTTGCCACTTGAGTGAGGGAATCTCCAGCAATTCGGCAAATTCGATTATTTTCTAGAATGGATGCTCCTAAGCCTCGGTAAAATGCGATCGCGGGTTCGTTCCAGTCCAATACGCTCCACTCCAAACGCCCGCAATTGCGAGAAATCGCTAATTGAGCGAGGTAGGTTAGAATCGCTGTACCAATGCCTTTGCGCCGAAATTCTGGGAGAATGAATAAGTCTTCGAGGTAGATTCCCGGCTTGGTTAGAAACGTGGAATAGTTGTGAAAAAATAGGGCAAATCCGACGGCTTGTCCCGCAGACTCTGCCAGAATTGCTTCAACATAAGGTTTTGCACCAAACAAGTGCTCTTTGAGTACCTCGACACTCCCGACAACCTCATGGGAGAGTTTTTCATACTCGGCCAGTGCCTGAATCAATTCAAACACCGTACCCACGTCTGCTGGTGTTGCTGGTCGTATATTTACCTTAAGCCGGGTTGTTACTGAGTGCTTCATAAAATTTATAACTCTGGGGATCGCTAACGTTTTGAGTGATGAATTATCAATTTTTTTGAATAAAAAACTCAAAACTCATGAATTGTGCTTAGATTGTCACCACTAAAAAGTGAGGTGTATAGCATACCCCTCACTTTTTCCAGGAATCAATTCATTTGTCTAGACGTAGTGATGAATGATTTCGATACGATCCCCAGTGGGCAAATCCCCCAAACTTGGTTTTTATCCTATCTTGCACCACTTTCAACAGTCTTGCCTATGTAGGGTGGGACTTGCCGACCAACGATAGAATCAAGTTTTCAAGTTCTATTCGGCAATGCCCACCCTACGATTATTGAGAAAGGTGCAGGATATCAGCTTTTCCCAAACAACCATCGCTTCCACTTTAGGTCAACCAACCTTTTAGGCGTCGGGCAACTTGAGGGCGGCGCAGCTTACGCATGGCTTTGCTTTGAATCTGCCGCACGCGTTCGCGGGAGAGATTGAACATGCCACCAACTTCTTCTAGAGTGTAGGGTTCGCTGCTCGCTAAACCGTAGCGCAGAGAGATCACGTCTTTTTCTCGCTCGGTCAAAACATCGCTGAGAACATCCCAAATCTCTTGGCGCATCATGGCTTCGCTCATCTGTTCTTCTGGCAAGCGCAGTTCGTTGTCTTCGAGCAGATCGACGAGTTCTGTATCTTCCCCTTTACCCACTCGATGGTTGAGAGAAAGCGAGCGCCTGCGTAATTGGAGCAATTGCCGCAAGTTGGAGCGTGTAATATCTAAGGCTTGTGCGATTTCCTCTTCCGTCGGGTTGCGTTGGAGTTTTTGCTTGAGTTCCCGTTGAGCCTTTTTGAGCTTGTTGAGCTTTTCCACAATGTGGATGGGCAAGCGAATCGTCCGAGCATCATTTGCGATCGTGCGGGTAATTGCCTGACGAATCCACCAGTAGGCATAGGTGGAAAATTTATAGCCTTTGGTTGGGTCAAACTTTTCCGTTGCCCGATTCAACCCTAAGGCACCTTCTTGAATCAAATCCAGGAAAGGAACACCGCGATTGAGATATCGTTTGGCAATTGAGACGACTAAGCGTAAGTTGGAACGAATCATCTTCCGCTTCGCCACCTGAGCG
>DATNPC010000953.1:0-10192 GCA_036703375.1 Allocoleopsis sp. | reverse complement strand
ACTGCTCACTGCTCACTGCTCACTGCTCACTGCTCACTGCTCACTGCTCACTGCTCACTGCTCACTGCTCACTGCTCACTGCTCACTGCTCACTGCTCACTGCTCACTGCTCACTGCTCGCTGCTCACTGCTCACTGCTCACTGCTAATCGAGCGGTATTGGCAGAGTGAAATAGAAGCTACTACCCTCCCCTAAAACGCTTTCTACCCAAATTCTGCCGCCGTGCTGTTGTACGATACTTTTGCAAATCGCTAATCCCAAACCTGTCCCTCCTTTTTGGCGGGAATCAGACGCATCCACCTGCTGAAACCGTCCAAAGATGGTTTCTAATTTATCCGCAGGGATGCCTCGCCCTTGGTCTTGGACTTGAAATAAAACTCGGTCAGCTAAGCCTCGGACACTCAACCTGACTATACTCCCCGACGGCGAAAATTTGATAGCATTGCTGACTAAATTGACTAGCGTTTGAATAATGCGATCGGAATCAGCGCAAACTTTTACAGATGTGGGTTCGACGGACAGGGTAATCTGATTTTCAGCGGCTAGGGACTGTAAGGTTTCCACCGAGCGCTGGATTAATGTCGCGGCATCGCACCACTGCTTGTCGAGGTTGACTCGGTGAGATTCCAATCGCTCTAAATCGAGAATGTCATTGACCAGACGCACTAAGCGTTCGGTTTCGCTAGCCGCAATATCTAACATTTGTTGGGCCGTTTCCGGTTTATTTTTAAATACCCCAGCGGCGAGTAACCCCAACGAACCGCGAATGGAGGCGAGGGGCGTTCGCAGTTCGTGGCTGACAATTGAGATAAACTCGTTTTTCATTTTCTCAATGGTTCGAGTTTCGGTGATGTCCTCCACAGTTCCCACATAACCCGTTACTTCACCGTTGGCGTTTAACAGGGGAGATGTTCGGGCCCGACCAAAACGAATGGTTCCGTCTGGGTGAACGTAGCGAATTTCACCAAAGAATTCCTGTTGTTCGGTCATAACATGCGACCATTGCGCCAGTACCCATTCTCGATCGCTTGGGTGAATAAACTCTAGCCAACCCTCACCCAATGCCTCTGCAAAGGTGTAACCACAGATAGCCTGACAGCGGGGATTGGTATAGATGCACTGGCCTCGTTCGTCCATCCGAAAGATACCCACTGGCGAATTTTCGCTCAGGGAACGGAACTGTGCTTCACTTTGGCGCAAGGCGACTTCAGCTAGTTGACGATCGCGTAATTCTTCTTGGAGTTGCTGGTAAAGTGCAGATTGTTTAATGGCAATCGCCATTTGATTGGCTAAGGAGGCGAGCAAATCGATTTCCCAGGGTTGCCACTCTCTCGGTCGAGAACACTGATGGGCAATCAGCAGTCCCCAAAGCGTGTTTTGTTGGATAATCGGAACGACCAACTTTGCCCTGACCTGAATTTGTGTGAGAAAGTCCACCAAACAGGGCAAGACTTCTTCGCGATCGCGATCGGTTAAGGTGTAGATTCGTCCTTGGATATACTGCTGACGACACTCTTCTGGGAACGCTTCTTCTGGTAAGGTGAGGTCCAACACCTTAACCCATTCTGGTGCCGCTGCTTCAGCAATTGCGCTTCCAGTGCCATTGGGCCAGACGCGATAGACCAAAACTCGGTCAGCCGCTAGCAATTTTTGCACTTCGGTTACAGTCGTGTTGAGGATTTCATTCAAGTTGAGGGACTGACGCATCGCTTGAGCAATCGCCACCATCAACCGCTCTCGTTCCATTTGCTGTCGCAGAATGACTTGAGAACGTTGTAGTTCCTGGGTTCGCTCTATGACACGGAGTTCTAACTCCTCGTTCAGTTCCTGGAGTTCGGCTTCGGCTTGTTTGCGAGCGGTGATATCGACTGAAACGCCAATAATACCAATCAACTCTCCTTGCTCGTCATGAATCGGAGAATCAATCACCCAAGCTGGAAACGTCTTGCCATCCCGCCGCTGCACCCAGCATTCTCCCGACCAACTTTCTCCCGCTTGCAAACGAGCCATAATTTCCGCGGCTTGGTCTTGGATGGCTGGGGCGGGTGTAACCTCTAAAATGAAGCGACCTAATACTTCTGTTGCACTCCAACCGTAGAGAATTTCTGCATAACGATTCCAGTAAATGATGTTGCCCACCAAATCGGTCGCAATCACCGATTGTTCCACCGCATTGAGCAATCCGGCCTGAAAGCGGATTTGCTGTTCGGCCTGTTGGCGAGCGTGTTCGAGTTGTTTGGCTTCGGTAATATCGATCGCAGTACCCAAGATTTGGTTGGGCAAGCCCTGGACTGTTCTGGAAAAAACTACATCTCTCGTGTGAAGCCAGCGCCACTCCCCTTGAGCATTTTTCAGGCGGAACTCATTTTCTAGGACTTCGCCGTCTTGAGCCTGAGCGAATCGTTCCCGGAGTTCCATCAGCTTGTCAACATCATCCGGATGCAACACTTCGGCAAAAAATGCCGGTCCTAACTGCTGAATTTCTCTGATGGTGCGACCAAAAAATTGTTCGTGCTGTTTGTTGAGATAGAGATTGCGCTGTTCAAACAAATCCAGAATGTAGATTAAATTGGGAGTCGTGTTCGCCACCTTCTCAATGAACGAGTGGCTTTCTTGCAGGGCATGCTCGAATAACTTGCGTTCGGTGATGTCCCGCTGTACGGCAACCCAATGGGTATACCAACCTGTCTCATCCGCCACGGGGACAATACTCAGTTCGACCCAAAATTTCGAGCCATCTTTGCGATAGTTAATTAGGTCAACTCGCACAGGTTGCCAGTTTTCTAAGGCTGCACGAATCCGATCTAACGTTGCTCGGTCTGTTTTTTCCCCTTGCAATATACGCGGTGTCTTGCCTAAAACCTCCTCCACGGTATAGCCCGTCATGCGGGTAAAGGCTGGGTTGGCATAAAGAATTCGGGGGCCGGGTTCGTTAATGGGTTCGGCTTCGGTAATGAGGACGGCATCATTCGTACTGACGACGACGGATTCTAGCAGGCGCAGTTGGCTTTCTTGGGCTTTGCGATCGCTAATTTCCTGAACGGTTCCCAGCATCCGTACTGCCCTACCCTCGGCATCATAGAAAAATTTTCCCTTCGCCTCAATCCAATGAATGCTGCTATCCGGCCACACCACTCGGAATTGCTGACAATAATCCTGTCGGGTTTGGCGTGCTTGATTCACCGCTAACGCGATCGCTTCTCGGTCATTCGGGTAAACGCGAGCTTCAAATGCTGCATACGTCCCCTCAAACGTTCCGGGTGCCAGACCAAACAACTGTTCGTGACCGCTCGACCAAGTAATGCGATCGATCGGCAAGTCCCAATCCCAAATTCCTGTTTCGGTTGCTTCCAAGGCTAGGGTGAGTTGCTGATTCACTTTGGCTAGCTCATCAGCTTTCCGCAACACAATCCCGACAATTGCGCTTCTTAGTTCTAATGCGATTTCGATTTCACAAGCTTGCCAAGGTAACGATTTGAATCGAACCGTTTCCTGCCACAATTCAAACGATTTGCGAGGTGATAATCGTAAACTCCCATCCGCTTCCACCTCAACGGATTTATAAGGATTGCCACCCCAGTTAACGGTCTGAATTACTTCAGGACGAAACCACAAAATATAATACTTTTGGAGTTTCGATATCGAGAGTGCCAGTAACCCACTAGAGACATCTTTAAATGTCTCAGCCACTGAATACAGTTTCGGCAAAGAATCGGTATAAAAAATATCGCGATCGATTTGAGTTTCCACCCAATCGATTAACTTCCGAATCTCATCGAACTCAGGAGTTTGACCAATTGAAGTTATATTGTCATTGGAATAGACAACTGCTCCTCTAGCATTAACTAACTCTAATAAGTTATCCTTCTCTTTAAGGAATGCCTCTTCAAAATTATCTTCTTGAAAAATAGCCTCAACCAATTTAGCCTGAATCGAGCTTAACTTAATGCGATAATCCAAGTGCTGATTATCTTCTTTATAACCCAGCTCTAACGCCAGAACCTTTCCCAGTAATTCGCACGCCGTTCGTATCTCGGATGAAACATACTTTGCTGAGTAATGGTGGCAAGCGATTAATCCCCACAGTTTTTTATTGCGAATTAAGGAAATGGACATGGAGGCAGCCGCTCCCATATTTTTGAGATATTCAATATGGAGCGGAGAAACGCTCCTGAGAACGCTGAAGCTGAGATCGAGAGGTTGATTTGTTAGGGGATTATGAACAGGAATCAGTTCTACGGGTTGATAATTCACATCCGGAATCAACCGCAGTAAATTGAGGGCGTAGAGTTGTCTGGCTTGGCGGGGAATGTCTGACGCGGGATAGTGTAAGCCCAGATAAGGCGTTAGGCTCTCTAACTTATCTTCGGCTATAACTGTACCAGCCCCTTCGGCATCAAATTGGTAAACCATCACTCGGTCAAAGCCAGTTAGTTTACGCACTTCCTGCGCGATCGCTTGACATAGGTCAGGTAATGTGGTTCCTTTTTGGATTTTATCAATAGGGGCTTGCACTAAATGATAGAAACTCAAAAAATTACTAATTTTGGATGAAGCAATAGGTTCCAGCTCAAGCACTAAGGTTCCGTTCGAGCGATGAATAAATCCATCAAAATAAGTTTTCTTTTTGCGACTTTTAAGCGATAACTTGATGGGGTTAGCTGCTGTAAGATTTTCTAAAACTTTTTTTTGGATGAGCTGGATTTCCCGCTTGGCAAACAAATTCCCTAAAGACTTACCGAGGAGTTGCTGAGGAGGAATATCAAGAAAATTGAGAGTGTTGTTACTAATTTGGATAATTTTGAGATCGGGTTCTTGCAAGACAAGAAGAAGACCGTGAGGCTGAATCAAGCCAGGGATATGAATGGGTTCGCGATCGCAATTTGTCAGATCGATGGGCTGTGACAATACAAAATTACCTTGATTCATCGGGTGCAAGTCTTATAGTAATCACTGCTCACTCCCCATAGTCCTCTTTAGAGGACTTTTACTGTGAGGCAGGGGTTTAAACCTCTGCCGGACTGAGGGTTTCACACTAAATTGACACCGATGATGACCGTGATCCCCTACAATCGGGTTTATTACACACTATTGAGAACCGCTATATCTTCCTCAGAATTTCCTCAAATTCTTGCTGTATAACCAGAATTGTAGGGCTTAGCAGTTGCTCGTTCCGGTGAGCCTTGCAAAGGGTTGTGTTATCGCTGGATTCAGCATCAGCTAGGCGTTCGATGAATTCAGCCTATGTCGCAAACAAGGGTCGAGCGAGCTTTTTGTTTAGGAGGTTATCTCCATGTTTGACAAAATTCTTGTAGCCATGGATAACTCGGAAAGCGGTCAGCAGATTTTTGAGGAAGCCTTAGTGTTAGCAAAAGCAACCAAGGCACAGCTGATGCTGCTGCATGTTATGTCTCCAGACGAAGAAGGTTATCCCAACAGCCTATCGTACACCAGCCTTGACTACTACCCAGAGCTAAGTGACGACCTGATGAAGAATTATCAAAAGCAGTGGAAGAGGTATGAACGGCTAGGACTAAAGCTACTGCACTCGCGGGTCAAGGAAGCCGAAGCTGAGGGAGTCAACGCTCAGTTCACGCAAACTCCTGGCAATCCCGGTCGCGTGATTTGCCAGATAGCTAGCGATTGGGTGACAGACCTCATTATTATGGGGCGACGGGGACGCTCTGGTTTAGGTGAGATGCTTCTGGGCAGTGTCAGCAACTACGTCGCTCACCATGCTCCTTGCTCCATCCTAATTGTGCAAGGAAAAGTAAGTTCTGACAGCGCAGCCCAGCGAGATAATCAAACCCTGTCGTCGCACTCTTGAGCAGGTAATTATTTGTGATGGGTGATTTGGTGTTGGTTATTAGTATTTTTTAATCAATAATCAACACTAAACAACTTGTACGGAGGACAGAGATTCCTTCCCTTCCAGCAGGGGGAGGAATCGGCGCTTTCTGTGAAATTGGGGTTTTGGGGTTTTGGGGTTTTGCGATCGCTTTTTTCCAAAAACTCATTTTTCTTTGAAAAAAATAGTTTTCCTCAAATTTTCCTCAAATTTACTGAGTATTCTCGAAGCGTCAAGCATTCAGCAAGAATCTATACCTTTACACTTCGAGGCAACTCAACGACATGATTTTCTCCCAACCGAATTCTCGACTCCACTCCGATATTTTGGAAGATGGCGATTATTATGTATTTAGCAAACAAGGAGAAGGAAAAATTTGCCTAGGATATCTCTACCATACATGGTGTGGCTCTCCTTATGGCATGAGTTACTCTCCAGTTGAGCCTTACGGAATGTACATGCATTGTTCTCCAGTCGAGCTAGGAAAACCATTGCCCCTAGTCCAAGTTGGAGATAGCCATCACGATCGAGGTCAGCTTAAAACATTTAAGTTTGATAGCAGAAATATTCTGTTAGTCGATGATGTTTATAATCGTGCGATGATTTGGTTAAATTATATGCAACGCAACTTAAAGTATCCCCACATTGATGAAAGCACGAGTTGTAAGCCTATGGTCATTCAAGTGACTAAAGGCGTTTTATTTGCCCACTACGGGAAAGACGAATTTTTGAAAGTAAACCGTCTGCGATCGCTATAGCGGTTCTCCGTTGCATAGGCTCTCCAGAGCAGGGGTTCTCACATGCGAGAACCCCATTAACATACAATCTGCTAAAACTCACCGAAACATCACTTTCTCAGCTTAATGCGATCGATAGTAGACTTCAGCGGTTTGAAGCGGTAAATCGGCAATAACCAACGCCCAACTAAACTCATGCCGATATAAAACGGCTCATTACGAGAAAGGTAAGCGCGTCGAGCGAGCGAGCAGGGCTTTGGCGAATAAGTTTGTGTTCCCAGTGGAGCGTATTCTGGATCGTGCCAATAATTCGTCTTTTTAATGGGATCGAGCTTATGATTGCGAACTCCAGGGACTTGGTGGAGATGTCGGGGGCGAATTGTCATACAAGGATTCAGAACTTTAAAGCCTGCCTCAATACTTCTTTGTGCAATAAATAGATCGCACCCCTGAATACCGAGCTGGTAATCACATTTGAATGATGGCAGAGGCGTTCTAAAAATCCAGCAATCGTGCGAGCCAGCCCAAGCGATATGGAACAGCTTCCATCCGCCTTCTTTCGTTGGCTCGTAACGTGACAACGTCCAAAATTCACCGACTTTGACCTCATCAGCGCAGACTAAAGCGCTATCATCATCGAAGTAAATATCGCCATTGGCAATGATGGCAACCTTATCGTTGCCATATCGATTGGCGGCATCAATCAGATCGGCATAGGTTGAACGAAAATTGCTGGGAATAATCTCCAGCTTGTCGTGATAAAATCCCTCTAAATAATCATAGCCAACAGCTTTATTTTTTATTTCCAAAAAGACTTTAACAGCTTCAATATAAGGATTTGCAAGATTTCGTTCGAGACAGGTTAGATATTCCTTGGCACGCTCAGGCTGGCAGGGCGTGTAAAGAGTGGTTAGTAGAATTGCCATTGCATACCTCGGTTTGGTTTCACGTTGCGACTATTTTTTGCTCAATCTTATCCTTTAGCTCTAAGCTAAGTCGAATGTCACTGGCTTGTCTGGCCTCGGTTGCATAGAACACATCGTAGGGACTCTCCGAACGCCAAGGGGGTACATGAATCGCCCCGTAATTTTGGTTAATAGATCGATGCTCTAGGAAAGTCTTTTAAACTGTTTTAACTCTTAAGAAACACATTCGGAAGGGTTGGAAATAGGGATAAGTTCTAAGCCGAAAGCCTGAGCTTTTCTCTTGAGGTTTTGCAACATTCGGTCGCGGTAGCGTTGCTCATAAGCATCAACGCCAGGGTCGGTGTAGGCATCGCCAGATGTCCAAAGGCGGTAAAAAATACGTGCCAATTTGTGAGCGGCAGCAGTAATCGCCTTGGGGGCACCCAACCTGGCTTGCATACGACGGTAAAATGCTCCCAAAGCCGAATGGCTACGGCAAAGAGTTTGTGCTGCCATCCGAAATGCATTGGCAGCACGATTGGCAACAGGACGGGTTTTGGAACTTTTGACTTTACCGCCAGTAACGCGACTACCGGGACACAGCCCTAACCAAGAGGTGAAGTGCTTGACGGTGGGGAAACGAGACGGGTCTAAGCCAAGCTCAGATAGCAATATCAGTACGGTCAAAGCACCAAAGCCATCAATTTGTGTAAAGTCCACACCGAAGACGCGATATAAATGAGTACGTAAATCAAATTGGGGTGCATTTCCGGGTTGCTTTTTCCCCCGACGCTTCGGTTTGGCTAAAGGCTTGGAAGTAACATCAACTTTGTCAGCAAATGTTGCCAAGCACTGCTCAATTTGAACATCACAGGCAGCAATTTGTGCCTGATAAAACTCGTAGAGTTGTAATTCCTGTTGCAATATGAAAACGAGTTCTGGGCGATAGTCCCCAGTCAGAGACGCGGCAATTTCGTGTGAACTTGCTTTGATGCGACCATCCTTGAGTGCGGCTAGACGTTGCGGGTCACGCTCTCCAGAGACAATTGCTGTGAGAATTGCCTTGCCAGTAGTACCTGTAATGTCACTAATTACCCTGTGCAATTGTAGATTCATTTGAGTCAGAGCTTTTTGCATCCGTTGTACGTGGACACAGGCACTCTTAATTAAGCTGTCTCGTTGCCGAATATAACTGCGGAGGACACAGATTTGGTCTGCCGGACGAAATGAGGCAGCTAATAAACCGTAAGTATGCAGTTGTTGCAGCCACTGACAATCCAATACGTCTGTTTTGCGACCTGGTACAGTTTTAACGAAGTGTGCGTTAACCAGCTTGACCTCAAAACCACGGCTTTCTAAAATTTGGAACACAGGTATCCAGTACACTCCTGTCGATTCCATTGCTACGGTTTCAATCCGACATTGCTTTAACCAGTCTGCCATTGCATATAAGTCAGCTGTGAAACAGGCAAAACTGCGTACATTCTCCGTATCTCTTCCCACAGGGACACTGACCCAGTGTCTATCTGCGCCGATATCAATGCCTGCGGCATTAGGATTGATTAGAGGTAAATTTTTCTCATCTTGCCTGTTTAATTGTTCCTGCTTGCTCATGGGAAGTTTTAAAGACCCGATTACCTAGCCTGTATTGTGGGATGTACCATGACCTGGGTGAGGCGATAAATCTAATCTCTTAAACGGGATAGTGATTGCCACTTCACCAATATTATTGCCACAAACACCCAGAACCAGGCTGACATTCGGGCGATTAAAGCACCATTGTCAAGACGGTTTTAACTGTCATGGTACTTTTTTAGTGTAAGGTTGAGCGAGCTTAACACTTTTTGTTCTGTGTTTCTTCCATCTGTTGCTTGCGGCTCACAAGGCCGCTAGTTAGAGGCTGACATCTTGCAGCAGTTGCAACAACCGCCAGGGGTTTAAACCCCTGGCTCATAGCTAAAGTCGTCTAAAGACGACTGAATAAGAATTTAGTCCACTAAAGTGGACTTGAGCTAAAAGCCTGTGAACTTAAGTTATTGGCTAGTTTTGTCACTTACTGAGAATGGTGCAAGACTCCCCATGAGCTACGCACACGACAAACAAGGAAAGCCTAATTCCCCAATTTCCTATTCCCCATTCCCCATTCCCGACTTTCAAGACAGATGCCAGTTTTAACGATTTTGAGCTTTTAGTTCAAACTTGAGTTTAAGTCATTGCCATTCAAGCTAAATTCTTAACAGCGACCAACCGATTGCTGGTCACTGGTCACTAAACACTGTTGATTTTGCCCACTTGTTTTGGCTTGATACAGTACAGCATTGGCGATGCAGTAAAGTTCTTGCAGATTTACACCATCCTGGGGATATTCAACTACTCCTGCACTAAAAGTAACCTGAAATGTTCGATTCTTAGCATCTGTCAACTTCTGCTGACGCCAAGTTTCTAAAACACTGTCCAGCTGACTCACACCCTGTTCTCGGGTTATCCCGTAAATGCCGACCACAAACTCCTCGCCACCCCAACGCGCTACCACATCTTCACGACCGAAGGATTGCTTTAAGTGCTCTCCCAGAAGGCGAAGCACTTTATTTCCTGCATCGCGACCGTGTTTCTCATTCACCAATTTGAAGCGATCTAAATCCAAAAGCATAAAACACAAAGGCTGACGCTGACGCTTTGCTAGATGGAGTAATCGTTCTAGG
>DATNPC010000952.1:0-3597 GCA_036703375.1 Allocoleopsis sp. | reverse complement strand
CTCGTGCTGAATGCTGAGTCTTCGATTGTTACGGGTGAAGAACGAGTATGGGTTGAGAACTTAGTGCGATCGCATTTGATTGAAAACTGGGAATCTCAAGATGAACCCGAACACTTAAGGACAATTCGCGATCGTCTTTTAAGACGGGGAGAGCGAACGGCTCGATTGTTGGGATTG
The DNA here is from genome assembly GCA_036703375.1 of Allocoleopsis sp. Lineage (GTDB taxonomy): Bacteria > Cyanobacteriota > Cyanobacteriia > Cyanobacteriales > Coleofasciculaceae > DATNPC01. The sequence goes on along the minus strand of DATNPC010000952.1, from coordinate 3,420 downwards.
TATAAACAAATCGTGCAATATGGCGAAGTCATTGCTGAAGACAGTCCCGAACGCATGGAGTTGCAACTGTCGGGATTAGTCGTCAAGCAATTAGGTAAGCTCAGAGTTTATAACCACATCTACGCGGCTGTCTTCGACCAAAATTGGGTTGATACGGCACTAGCATCTCTGCGTCCCTATGCGGAAGACCTAGCCGCTTGGTTGGCATCTAATTGTCAGGATGAATCGCGTTTGTTGCGAGGACAGACATTGCGAGAGGCGCAAAAATGGGCAGTCGGGAAAAGCCTAAGTGTTGAAGATTATCAATTTTTAACCGCGAGTCAAGAACTGGAAAGCCGAGAAGTTCAAAATGCATTTAAAGAAATTCAAGACGCGGTATCTGTAGAAAATAAGGGTGTTACAAGGTCATCAGGCAGGGGACAGCCTAATGAAGTTTTGCGGAAAGTAGCTAGTATACTCGGAATTCCCGTTCAGAATTTTCAGGAAACCGATCGATCTATTTTAGAGGGCAGTGAAGTGAAATTCATTAATTCTTCTACCCCTAAGCAAGAGAAACATCTACAAGAACAACAGCCATCATATATTAGGGAATTAACAACGAATCAAGGGACTTTTTCTACATTTCTCGCTCCCCTGACAAAAGAAAGTTTTCAACAAATTGTCACGGAAGTAGAAGGTAGGCTCGGAGTGGTCAATCAAACTTTATCGCTCTTGAATAGTCTGCGTGATAGTCAAGGATTCGATGCTGTTTTAGATGAAATGTTACGCTCTATTACTACCAAAACTGGTGAACTTTTAGGAGCTGATCGCACAACCATTTTCGTTAAAGATGAGGATAGAAATCAACTCTGGTCAATTGTTACTAGAGAGCAGGATGGAGCCTCCATCGAAATTCGTATTCCTGCCGATTGTGGTAGCCTTGTCGCTGAGGTAGCGACAACCAAGAAAGTTATTAATATCCCCTACGATTTTTTTGACGATCCGCGTTCGGTTGCAGCCAAAGCGCAATATAATAAAACTGGATACCGCACATATACAATACTGAATTTGCCCGTGTTAAATGAGGAAGGAGACTTACTTGCAGTTGTCCAACTCCTGAATAAATTAAAACCTCAACACAATCAGAATTCTTCCTTAGTAGAAAGAATTGACTATCAGGGTTTCACTTATGAAGATGAAAGGATTTTTGAGGAATTTTCTCCTTCAATTCGCTTAATTATAGAGTCATCTAGATCTTTACGAAAGGCGGCTCAAAGGCAACATTCTGTGCAAGCTCTAATTGCCGCAGCAAACTCCCTCGGCAAAAGCAGCTTAAATCTAAATGAAAGTCTTAAACAGGTGATGGAGGAAGCTAAGCAGGTGACGAATTCCGATCGCAGTACGCTGTGGCTAATCGATCGCGATCGCAATGATCTGTGGACGACAATTTCGCTCAGTAACGCCTTACATGAAATTCGTATTCCACTCACGATTGACTCGTTTGCGGGTGAAGTTGCCCTCACAGGTGAGTCGGTTAATATTGGATTCGATCTGTATGACTCTCCTGTTTCTGAAACGTTTAAGCAAACGGATCGAAAAGCGGGATATCGTACCTGTAGCTTATTGTGTATGCCAGTCTTTAATGCTGAGGGCGAACTAATTGGCGTTACGCAATTAACTAATAAAAGAAAACAAGGGGATTTTCCTGCCTATAATCCTGCAAATTGGCCGGAGGCACCGGAGTGTTGGAAAGCGAGCTTTGATCGCACGGACGAAGAATTCGTCAAGGCATTTAACGTGCAAGCTGGAATTGCTCTGCAAAATGCCATGACATTCGCCGCCGTGAAGCAGAACGAGCAACGGCAGCTCGATCTTTTACACAATATTTCACAAGGTATTATCTCTACAGATAAAGACGGCAGAATTATTGCGACGAACGAGCGTGTGAAGGAGTTGCTGGGATTGAGCAAGCGGGAAAGTGTTGAAGGAAAGTTACTTGCTGAAGTTTTGCAAATTAAAGAAACAGAAGGTAATTTTTCTCAATGGTTCCAGACTGCTTTAAATGCTACGAATGAAACCAACCATCAGGAATTCTATCCCGAACAAACATTAATCTTGGCAGATGGCACCCAACGAAGCGTTAATCTTTCCCTGAAGACTAAGGTGAGTTCAACTAACAGTAACCAAGTTAACGGTGTCCTAGTTGTAATTGATGAAATTAGCGATATTCAACGATTGAAGAGCGTAGGATATCGCTACATGAGTCAGGATTTGGTCGAACAATTACTCCAAAGTGAAGACCCAAAATTAGGAGGCGATCGCAGAGAAGTATCAGTGTTATTCGCTGATATTCGCCGTTTTACGTTGTGGCTCGAAAGCACCAGTCCCGAAGAGGTAGTTAGCTCGCTTAATGAATATTTTGAGGTGATGGGAGAAGCCGTTATTAAGTACAAAGGCACAGTGGATAAATACATCGGTGATGCCATGATGGTAACGTTTGGAGCAGCCTTACCCTTCACCGATCATGCTTGGATGGCAGTACTAACAGCAATTGAAATGCGCCATCAACTCAAAGAATTAAATGCTCGTCGGGTTGCTACCGATAAGCCAGTCATGAATATTGGCATTGGGATTAATTCTGATACGGTGGTTACAGGCTATGTGGGTTCTAGCCGATTTGGGCAATTTACGGCCTTGGGACAAGGTGTCAATTTGGCTTCTCGTGTAGAAGACGCGACGAAGCGATACGGTTGTGATATTGTCATTAGCGAAAACACGCTTCGACCTTGTCGCGATCGCGTTTGGGTGCGCGAACTCGATAAAATTATGGTGAGTGGCAAATATCCACCTGTAGTGATATATGAATTGGTAGGGCTAAAATCAGAGCCAATTTCCCAGCAGAAACAGGATGCGATCGCGCTTTATGCAAAAGGTCGCGAATATTATTTAGCACGGAAATTCCGTAAAGCGTGGAATGAGTTTGCCACCATTGTGGAAAAAATTGATGCCGACGATAAAGCCGCTAAGTTGCAGATGGAACGAAGTCAGCATTATGTAGACAACCCTCCACCGGAAGACTGGAATGGAATCTGGACACCTACCAACAGTGTTCAGTAAAAAGTAACCAGCATGTAGGGTGGGCATTGCCGACTAACAATCGAATCAAGTTTTCAAGTTCTATTCGGCAATGCCCACCAACGATGCATTAACTTGCATCAGGGCGCAAAGCAAGAGCGCCCCTACAGCATTTGAACTGTCTTCACACAAACTGCCCAGCTGACTGCTTCCGGCGAATGCCAATTACAGCAGGTTTTGGTGGGCCACCAGGATTACCTTGAATGTTACTGGGCCAATTGCTGCCACGCTGATCGCGGCCCTTGCCCTGCCTCTGTTGATGTTCTTGCCGGCCGGGCGTGCCGACGATTCGATAGAATCCTCAGC
>DATNPC010000951.1:0-46793 GCA_036703375.1 Allocoleopsis sp. | reverse complement strand
GTAGGGGATGAGCTAGTTGTCGCTCGGTGTGCGGTGACTCTGGATGGGTTGGATGGTGTTCGATATCCGTCTGCTGGTGCTCGATATACAGTTGAGCGTTTTCAAGAACTAGAGCCATGCGATCGGCAACTAGTTCCATTAAATGGGCGGATTCAGATGTAAAGTGATTGGGCTGCGAGTGCATGAGGGTAAGAATTCCTAGCAATACCTTTCCTCGCACAATAGGGACGCTAAGCGCCGAGCGAACGGTGTAGGGTTGACTGGGTAATGTCAACCAGCGCTCATCATACAACGTATCGCTAATCAGTCCGACCTGGCGGTGGCGAACAACCCAGCCTGCGAGTCCTTTATCCAACACCTTACCGATTAAGTTCTGCTTCTGATCGCGGATAATTGCGCCACGAGCTAAGATACTCTCGACCACCGTCCCATCCGCATCGAGCCAGAACAAACTACTATCTTCAGCATCAGTCAGCCGAACCGCAATGTTCAACGTTCGTTGCAACATCGCTTTAAACATCAACGGACCCGCTGCTGTCTTGGCGATTGATACCAGGGTTTTGAGTAACTCATGTTGAGCCTCGCATGCCGCTTTTATAATTTGTAGTTCATCAACTTCTCGGCGCAGTGAGGCTAATTCCTCGGTCGGCTGTTCTCTCGATCTATCGCGATCGCTCATAGCTACCTCAAACAGGAAGAAGGCGCAACAGCTTCATTAGTTGAACTCTAGCTCAGATTTTCGGCAACGGAGGCAATCGCAGAGACGCAGAAAGGCTTACGATAGAAATCCCTGGCTGAAATAAAACAAAAACAATCTTTAATCCAAAATCTCTGTAATTTTAACTTTAACTGCCCCCTCACCAAGCTGAATCTGTAGTTCTTGGTCGGGAACTAAGTGAGTAGCGGAACGAGCAATTGTTCCATTCTCCATTCGCACTACGGCATAGCCTCGTTTGAGAACGCGCTCTGGGTCAAGTGTGGCTAGTGTTTGGCGGAGAAATTCACAGTGCTGGGTAGCTTGGTTGAGACGACGCGATGTAGCTTGGAGCAATTGTTGACGCTTTTGAGCGATCGCTTTTTGTTCGTCGTGGAGTTGTCGCTCAAGCGGTAAGCGTTGCAACCGCTCTTTGAGACGTTGCAGTCGATGATGAGAAGCATCTAAAACGCGATCGACGGCGGTATTGAGAGCTTGTTTTCGCTGTAGATGTTCGGCATAAAGAGTTGCGAGTTCTGGCACGGCTAATTCTGCTGCTGCCGTAGGCGTGTGAGCGCAGGCATCCGCGACTAAGTCTGCTAAGGATTCATCGCGTTGATGACCAATACCTGTCAGTACTGGAATTGAGCATTCTGCGATCGCTCTCACCACTCGTTCATCATTAAAACAGGCCAAATCCTCAGAGGCTCCACCGCCCCGCGATAAAATCAGCAGTTGCGCTCTACCATCTCGCTCTACCCGCTTTATCGCTTCAACAATAGATGTCGGAGCCTGTTCGCCCTGTACCTGAGCAGGTGATAACAAAACTTGCAAACCAGGATAGCGATGTCGCAGCGTGCGTTGAATATCTCCCCAAGCTGCCGCCTGAGGTGAAGTGACGACTCCAATCAGTTGAGGATGAGCGGGAAGCGGACGCTTGCGTTCTTCCTCAAACAATCCTTCCGCCTCCAGTCGATTCCGAAGCTGGCGATATCGCAACGCCTGCAACCCTTCCCCAGCTGGCAAGGCTTGCCAGACGGAGAGCTGGTATTGCCCCCGTTGAGGATAAACCCGAATACTGGCCAAAACAATTAACTGTTCTCCTCGTACTGGCAACTGAATTATCTTGCTCAACTGACTCGTCCACACGACACACTGAATCGATGCTTGGGTATCTGGATCTTGAAGCGTGAAAAACATCCCGCTCCGATGCTGATTAGCACTCGACACTTCCCCAATAACCCACACTTGGCGCAGCTGGTTATCCTGCTCTAACAATTCCTGGATATAGCTGGTTAATCCGCCGATAGACAGAGCCGATTCTGGCATCAAAGAATCTAAGTAGGTTAATGTCATATTTTTTACATTTATGCTTGCGGAAATCACGGCTTAGTCGGAGAGAAGGCTGCAATTTTAGATAGTAAGCTGGTTTTAGCGCAAATAAAGTGCCTGTACTCGATCAAACCCCCTTAAGCAACTTACTTAAAAGCTAAAAGGCTTATCAGGCGGTAAATCAGAGATGTGTAATACAGCGCAGTCAAATCCAAAGAAATCATATAGATCCGCAGAACCAAAAATTCGGGTAAAGGGTTAGTTGAGTTGCAGAAAGCTTTATACATAAAGGTTTCAGGCATCTTATACAATGGTAAACTCCCCTTCAACTCTCCAGGGTTGAACGCTAAAATAGAGAACACTTGATCTGTAATTTCCAACACATCGTAATCCCCAGCTTTTGAGGCATTTAATGGCTACCCCAATCACAAACAGTCCCGAAAAGGAAAAAGCCCTAAACTTGGTGCTAAACCAGATTGAGCGAAGCTTTGGCAAAGGCTCGATCATGCGTTTGGGCGATGCAGCCCGCATGAAGGTGGAAACGATCTCCAGTGGAGCAATTACGCTGGATTTAGCCTTGGGCGGTGGCTTGCCGAAAGGACGTATTATTGAAATTTATGGTCCAGAAAGCTCCGGTAAAACAACGCTAGCCTTGCATGCAGTTGCAGAAGTGCAAAAAAGCGGAGGGGTTGCAGCTTTTGTCGATGCCGAACACGCTCTTGACCCCACCTACTCTGCCGCTTTGGGCGTTGATATTGCCAACCTCTTGGTTTCCCAACCGGACAACGGTGAGGCAGCGATGGAAATTGTCGATCAACTCGTGCGTTCTTCGGCAGTAGATATTGTTGTCATCGACTCTGTAGCAGCCTTGGTACCTCGTGCAGAAATCGAGGGTGAAATGGGCGACAACCAAGTCGGCTTACAAGCACGTCTGATGAGTAAGGCTTTGCGTAAAGTGGCTGGAAACATTGGTAAATCTGGCTGCACGGTGATTTTCCTTAACCAGCTACGACAAAAAATTGGCGTCACCTACGGTAGCCCAGAAGTAACTACTGGTGGTAACGCTCTCAAATTCTATGCTTCAGTTCGCTTAGACATTCGTCGAATTCAAACCTTGAAGAAGGGTAGTGAAGGCGAATACGGTATTCGCGCGAAAGTCAAGGTGGCAAAAAATAAAGTTGCGCCTCCTTTCCGTATTGCAGAGTTTGACATCATCTTTGGACAGGGGATTTCCCGCTTGGGCTGTCTGGTTGATCTAGCTGAACAAACGGGTGTCATTACTCGCAAGGGAGCTTGGTACAGCTATAACGGTGATAATATCGCTCAAGGTCGCGACAATACGGTTAAGTATCTCGACGAGAAACCTGAATTTGCCGAGACGGTCGATCGCCTAGTACGTGAGAAACTCGATATGGGAGCGGTTGTTCAAGCCACTTCCGTCACTCCTGTTGATAGCGAAGAGGAGGACGAACTGTTTGAGGAAGACTAGTACAAGAAGGTAGAAGGCAATAGGCAGAAGGCAGAAGGCAATAAAGCTCATAAAATATAGCTTTTTAAGCTTATTTCAACTGGAGAGTTATTTCTGCCACCCTGCCCTAGTTAACTTATCCCCCGACTAAAGGTTGGAGGATTACTTTAGGATTGTTCAGCGCACCGACTCCTTAAGAAGTCGGTGCGCTTAGCGTTTACGAATCATTTAGGATTGCTATAGTTATGCTCGCTAGTCTTATGACTTTGCTGCTTAAAAAAGCGATCTAAAATAGCTGACTGCTGATCGGAGCTTAACTCGGCTACCGAAGATCCGAGCGCGAGTTCTTCAAATTCAGATGATTGATACAAAAAATGTGAAGTTGTATCTTTTTGTTCAGGGGCTAAACTCTCTGAGTTTAGGGATGATACTGGCGCAGCCAGAGGTTGAGTGATTTCTGAGGAAAGTCCTGCGGTTGGAAAATCTAATTGCGCCAGGATATCTGGAGGGGCGTCATCTAAAGTTTGAGTATCGTGGCAGATGAAAAAGGAAAACGTTAGAGTACTGAGTCGAACGCGATCGCCATCTTTGAGTAGTAAACGCCCGTGTACGGGTTCTCCATTCACAAACGAGCCATTGGTACTGTCGAGGTCAACCAGATAAAACCCTTGGTCTTTAATATACTGAATGACGGCATGACGCCGAGATAGTCTGCGATCGCAAATCGGAATCGAAAGCTGACGATCTCGACCAATTGTCCAAATTCCTTGAGGCTGGACTAAAATCTGAGTTGTTCCGTCAATCAGGTTCGTAACCAAGTGAACGCGATCGCCTTGAATTATACCCGTCACGCATCGCGTAGCAACGCTACCGAATGATTGACTCGTACTTTTTTCTAATTGAAGAATCTCGTCTAGCAGACTGCGATGATGGTCGTAGAGCTTGAGAAAAACCTGGTAAAGACCCAGTCGCTGTTCAATTTCCATAAGTCTCGGATGAACTCGACAGACGGGGAAGCTGTAACGCTACAAATTAGCGGACGCTAGTCTGCCTGTTATTTGCCGGTGATTCTAGGATGGCAACAGTCATAGCTAGTGTCAATGACAGATTTACAGACAGCCTGGAGACCAGCGAATGATGAGCTATCGGCTTGATATTTAGTTTTACTTTACCTCAAAGTTCACATCGTCCCGACACAGAAAAAATGTCCGCAGCTATTACTAGAACTAATGGTGCTTACGGCTTACGTTCTGCCCGTTGTTCTAGACGGAACAACCAAACCATCAGGGCGACTACTCCGATTTGTAGGGCTAAGTTAGGTAGGGCGGTTGTGACGTCGCGACCCGCAGCTAAGGCGGATAAGAAGACAAATGCACCAATGGCTCCCGATGCTCCGAACGCTACATAGATCATCTTTCTTAAGCCTCGGTAGGGCGCTTTAGCTTCTGCTCTTAATCTCGCGTATTTTTCCGGGCTGAGCTGTCGAGGGTTGGTTTTGGACTTAGGGACAGGATTGGTTGATTTGGATTTTGCCATCAATTTTCGCGATCGCCTACCTATTAATGTTGGCATGAGTACGGTTATCTTAGCTGGTGGCAAGATCGAGGTATGCCAAGTATCTGTCGAGGGAAACTGAGTTTCGCTGAAAGAAATTATTTGAAAATAGGGGACAAAGCTTGCTATAGTAATCTATCGGTGCCGGTGTAGCTCAGTGGTAGAGCATTCGATTCGTAATCGAACGGTCGGCGGTTCAAATCCGCCCATCGGCTTTCAACTTTGTACAGTGACTAATTATTTGTCGCCAGTGGTGGCACCAGCAAGTTAGAACGCTATAAAGCGTTGGGCGTTCCAGAGGTTTGGTTCTGGGAAGATGGATTGCTGAAGCTCTATCATCTTCAAGATGGCAACTATGAACTCATCGATCGCAGCCAACTACCCGGACTCAATGACTTAGATCTTGATTTGCTGAGACGATGCATTTTGATGGCGGAGACTGATGCTGGAGACGCGATTAGAGCTTTCCGTCGGGAGATTTAGCACGATTAGGACTTACGCAAATTCCCTTATTCCGAAAAACACTTCAGGCAAGCTGTGTCTTATAACAGTGCAATTCCTGTGAGAGTAAAAGTTATCTAGATGAGAAAGCTCAGATTACTGGCGCTAGCCCTCGGTACAGTAGCCATGATAAAGCTACCCCTTGGAGCGATCGCTAACGCGGCTGAACAACTCCCGTCTGTCCGGGGTGTCAAAATTGGTAGTATTCAGTACCGGAACTCCGAAACGTCTCCTAACCTCAAATTGGAACAAGCAATATTACGGGAGTTGCAGGATTATAGACCAACTAACCGCGACCAGTACGTGCGCTACTACTACAACCGGATTGACCTTAACGATGATGGTAAGTCCGAAGTGGTTGTCTATCTCGTTGGCTCTTATACCTGTGGTACTGGCGGCTGTACCGCACTAATTTTCACGCAAAACGGTCAAGACTATCGGTTAGTTTCTAGACATACGGTGGTCAATGCCCCGATTTTAGTTACGCCCCAAAAAACTGCGGGTTGGAAGGATTTAGTTATCTTGGTCAGTGGCGGTGGTGCCAAGCAACAATATACCCGCACTCGGTTCAATGGTCGGACTTATCCTAGCAATCCTTCCGTACAGCCAGCCGTGCCAGCTAATACGACCCTTCAAGGTCAAGCATTGGTGGCTGATGCTTTTGAGCGTCCGGGTATAACGCTTCGCCCTCGTTAACTCTATCGCGTAAGCATCATCGGATTCAGTTCCGAACTCGTAAGAGTCCCCAACGTGGCGGCGGCAAATGAGACAGGAAACGAGGGTTTTGCTTTTTGAAGCTCAGGCTTCAACGAAGTAAGCCTGAGTACTTCACTCGGTACTCAGGAGTCAGAATAAGCAACTCCCTAAATTCTGACTCCTGTATTTTTTACAAGACTAGAAGAAGCTCGGTTGATGGCGAATTAGGTTGAGGAATTCCTCACGAGTTTTTTGCTCCTCTTGGAAAACGCCAATCATCGCACTCGTAACAGTCCATGAACCGGGTTTTTGGACGCCCCGCATTACCATGCACATGTGGGTGGCTTCCATGACAACAGCTACACCTTGCGGTTCCAAAATGGTTTGAATCGCTTCGGCAATCTGTCGGGTCAAGCGTTCCTGGACTTGCAAGCGTCGTGCATACATCTCAACAACACGAGCTAGCTTGCTCAATCCTACGACTTTTTGATTGGGGATATAGGCGACATGCGCCCTACCAATAAACGGCAGCATGTGGTGTTCGCACAGGCTGAAGAAATTGATATCCCGGACGAGAACCATTTCATTGTGACCTTCATCAAAGATCGCCCCGTTTACTAACTCTTCTAAGGACTGATTGTAGCCGCCTGTCAGAAATCGCATTGCTTCGGCCACCCGCTTTGGGGTTTTGAGCAGTCCCTCACGCTCTGGATCTTCTCCCACGCCCAAAAGTAGCGTCCGCACGGCATCCATCATTTCATCGTTGATTTCTTCGGAGGGCGGTTGCAAATTAGGTTCCCGACCATTTTGGGTGTTGCGATCGGGTCGTGTCTCGACACGACTAGTAGTAGTGATATTGGGCGTTGAAGTAGAGTCAGAGCGATTAGCGCCGTTGGAGGAAGCGATAGTCATAATTACCTAATTGAAATTGTTTTCAAGAACGAGTGTGGTTTTTGTTGTTTGTGGTTCGTGGTTGGTTATTTGTTGCTAGCAGCCAATAACCAGTAACCAACAACTAAACAGCGAGACAGCTACGTTAAAGTGCCCCTGCACTGGGCATTAAAGTCATCGAATCGATGACGGCTTGTTCTGGCAGCAGCACAGCGTGCAAAATGGACTGTGCCACAATTTCTGGGGTCAACATGGCTGACCGATTCAAGTCAGCTTGAACCGTATCTGTATCCCATAAGGGAGTATTCACGGCACCAGGACAGATGGTAACAACGCGAATACCATGGGAACGTTCTTCTGCTGCCAATGTCTTCGATAGAGCAATAAGACCGGCTTTACTGACGTTATAAGCCCCCCACGAGGGAAAAGGTTGCTGACCAGCGATCGAGGCAACATTGATAATCGTTGCGCGTTGCTGCTGACGCAGAGACGGTAATAGGGCCACAATACACTGGAATACACTAGTTAGGTTGAGAGCGATCGCGTGCTGCCACTCTGCTAGAGGTGTATCGCTCAGAAGATTGGTGTACCCAATACCCGCGCTATTAACCAAAATGTCAATACGACCAAAATCTTGGGCGATCGCTCTGATTCCGGCTTCGACCTGCTCGACCTTTGCCAGATCTAGAGCATAAGCCTTTGCTTGTACGCCAGCTTCACGAGCTGCTGTAGCAACTGCCTCTAACTTATCCTGAGAACGGCTGACTAAGGCAACATCAATCCCAGCTTTGGCAAACGCCAAGGCTGTTGCCTTGCCAATACCACTACTAGCCCCAGTAATCAAGGCACGTTGTTCGATTCGAGAAGTCATGAAATCTTCCAGTACTCTCTAACTAGATGCTAGATGCTTTGACTATTAAATAAATGCTCCTATCACATCCTGGGTATTTCCTGAACTTGGGCTGAGGAGCCACTGATATTGACCTGCTAACTTCCATTACTCTGGCATTCCAGCCAGCAGGTTGTAATCCCATGGATGCGGTTGAACACAACAAACTTTTTTCGGCGTTTTAAACGCTGAGGCTTTGGACATACCAATAGACCGTCTACCCTCTTCGGACGACGCCATACCTCGCTTTCAGCTAATATTGGGTGGCAAAACGATTAACTACCCCTAAGTAGGTTGTAAAAAAATGTTACCTAAAGAATTATATCATCAAGAAAAGGGATACAGCGCTAAATCTTGGTAGCCTGAGCTACTTGGATAATAGAAAAGCTCAAGGCTAAATGCTGATGATGTTAAATGTTTATCTCTACAGAGGCTGCTGTTAGGGGTTAGTAGTTAGCGGGAAGCGAAGATTCCTGTATCTCAGCTTTAATTACAAGAAATCTACACGGACTACTAACTATTAACCTGAAATCTCCCGTACTTTCGCCGGAGGGTGAGCTTAAGCAGAAAGCTCAGTAAAGACTCCAATGTTACGGAATTTTTGATAGCGTAGCTCTCGACGCTGTTGACTGGTGAGTTGAGTTAAATCGTCTATGTGTTGCAGCAAAGTGTCTTTAAGGATTGATGCAGCGCCTAACGGATCGGAATGAGCACCACCAGGCGGTTCTGGTAAGATGTGGTCAATAATTCCCAAATTTTTCAGATCCCAAGCCGTAATTTTTAGAGCAGAAGCGGCATGCGGTGCTTGTGCTGCATCTCTCCACAAGATTGCGGCACACGCTTCTGGTGTAGCTACCGTGTAAACGGAGTGTTCAAACATCAAAAGACGATCGCCAACACCAATCCCCAAGGCACCACCCGAACCGCCTTCACCAATCACGGTACAGATAATGGGGACATCCAAGCGAAACATCTCTCGAAGATTGTAGGCGATCGCTTCTCCTTGACCCAACTCTTCGGCCTTGACACCCGCCCAAGCTCCAGGTGTATCGATAAAGGTCAAAATCGGCATGCCAAACCGTGCGGCGTGTTCCATTAACCGCATCGCCTTCCGGTAGCCACCAGGGGCAGCTTGTCCAAAATTGCGAGCAATGTTGTCTTTCGTATCTCGACCTTTTTGATGACCTAACATCACGACAGGACAACCACCTAAGCGCCCAATCCCGCCGACTAAAGCTGGGTCATCGCTACCGCCGCGATCGCCATGGAGTTCCATCCATTCATCGCTAATTGCCTGGATGTAATCCAGCGTACTCGGACGCCTGGGGTGACGTGCTAGCTGTAGGCGTTGTGCTGGAGATAAACTGCTGAAAATCTCTTGGCGCAATTGCACTGCTCGTATCTCCAGTTGGCGGATTTGGTCAGAGACATCGACGCTATTTTCCTCAGCAAGTTCGCGAATTTGATTAATTCGTGTCTCCAACTCAAACAGGGGTTTTTCAAAGTCGAGCAGAAAGGTTCTATTTTCGGTACTCATGGGTCAGCGATTAGTGGTCAGCAGTCAGCGATAGTGGTCAGCAGTCAGCAGTCAGCAGTCAGCAGTTATTGCTCGAATGAGAATTGAACAACTAACAACTAACAACTGACAACTGACTAAAAGCTTAACAGCGGCTTAAATCCATGTTTGACGGACACCTGTCCAATTTGCTCCATTTTTTCGACCGTAATCTGGTTCCGTCCCCAAGAAAAGTTGGTGTACCAGTTTTCAAACTCTAGGAGCATGGATTCTGCGAAGCAGGCAAACAGCTGACGCCCTGGAACTTCCATGTTGACGATTTGCATGATTTTCCAGTCTATATCCAGCGAGTGTTCTACAATGCCACCATTGAGAACATAAACGTCTGGGCGCTGAATCTTCGTGCCTAAGTTTTTGGGGTAGCCACCATCAATCAGCAAGCAGGGCTGCTTCAATGTTGTAAAGTCGATTTCAATACCCTTGGGCATACTCGCCACCCAAACCACAATGTCTGCTTGGGGTAGAGCCTCTACCAGTCCCATAATTTTGCTGCGACCGAGTTCGGCTTGCAAGGATTGTAGCCGTTCTTGGTTCCGGGCAATTAGCAGCAGTTCTCCAACATCAGTCCGAGCCTCCAGCCAACGGCATACTGCACTGCCAATATCGCCAGTTGCCCCACACACCGCCACTGTTGCCTTTGATAGTTCAATTCCCAACTTCTGAGATGCCTGTTCCACTTGGCGACAAATAATGTATGCCGTGTGAGTATTACCTGTGGTGAAGCGATCGAATTGGAGCTTGATGTTACGCACCTGCTTATTCTGGTGCAAATTGAATTCTTCAAAAATAATCGAGGAAAATCCTCCCAACGCTGTAATATTAATCCCATTCTTTTGAGCATGAGCCATCGCGTTGAGGATTTTACGCATTGCCGCCTTGATTCGGCGATTCGCGAGCATCTCTGGAAGAAAGCAAGACTCTACATACCGACCTTCGATTTCCTGACCCGTGATGCTTTTAACCTTAATCGTATCGACGATTTGGGGGGGCGCACTGCACCAAAAATCTAGCCCTTGATCAGCATATTCCGGGTATCCTAGCTCTTTAGCAACGGATTGGGCGTGTTCCAAACTGGTAAGGTGACCGATGAGACCAAACATGAATTGCTCGCTGTTAAACCTGTGAATCAGGCAAAAAAAGGGTTAAAGGAAAGAAATAATTAAGGATACTAAAAAATATTACAAAAAATTGCCGCTACAAGAGCGGCTGGTTGAAAAACTTGACACTTGAGTCGCTTCGTGCTAAGCAGCGGTAAGACCGTAAGCAGACATCCGCATGATGTCGCGGGTGGTAAAGCCAATATTGCTTAGGGCTTCCCCGTAGGAAATCATGAAATCTTCCACGAGAGCTTCTTTGTCCATGCCTAGGGTACGGGCATCGTCTTCAACTTGGTTAAGCATCCGCCAAACCAGTGGAAGATTTTGACGATTGGCTTGTTCGAGTTCAGCTTTCGATGCTTCAAAGTGTTCTTTGAGCCAAACTTCGCCAAAATTGAGGTGACTGTACTCGTCTTTGACAACGCCTTCTGTGATTTTCCGGGCGAAGGGGTCGGCGACGGGGATGTAGATGTTGTACGCTGCGATCGCAAAACACTCGATAATCAGCGCTTGAATCAGCAAACAAGTCACAACGTTGCCCGTTGCGGCTGCCGTCTGGAAATTCCCGTGTAACTGGCTAAAGTACTCGCGGGCGAAATCCATATCTGGCGTAACGCTCAAATTCCGACCACAGGATTGAAAACCCTTCATGTGGCGATTTTCCATCTTCGAGAGGCGAATCAGCTCATCCTTGTGGTCTGGCAGCAGTTCAGCCAATTTGATGTAATTATCGTGAGCCTCTTGTTCGCCTTCAATCACGATCGCATTGATCCGGCTGTAGGCGTCTTTGTAGGTTTCACTTTGAAAATCGAATTCCGGACTGACTGCAATCTGCTGCATAAGTCGTATTGTCTCCTGTTTGCATGAGTAGGCCGCGACAAAGTGACTTAACTCCCTGCCCCATGGGAGAGGGGCAAAAAAGTTAAGTTTAACTTAACCAGTCAATGTTATATGTTGCCAGTGGTTCTGCAATAGTTCCCTAGACAGAGAATATAGCATCATACCTTAAAAAGCATAGAGTCAAAGCAGTATAAATGCCTAGCCTTTTTCCGAAAAACTATGTATCACAGCTTCGGGCATTGCCGAGTGCAGTTCTGCTCCTAGTGGGTGCTGTTGTGGTCTTACTGCCATTAGCGATCGTGTTCCTCACCTCTTTAACACCTGCCGGAGCAACAACCAACCTTGAAACTAATTTGCCAGAGGTAGCCACGTTAGATAACTATCGAGAGGCTTGGCTGCGCGGTAACTTTCTCTTAGCATTTGCCAATTCCACCTTTGTCGCACTAGCGGTTACAGGGTTTCAGAGTATTACCTCGGCACTCGCTGGGTATGCCTTGGCGCGGCTCAAATTTCGCGGGCGTCAAGCGCTTTTACTGATTGTTTTGGCAACCTTAGTAATTCCCTTTCAACTCTTAGTGATACCAATTTTTCTGGTGCTGAAGTGGGGGCATCTTGTAAACACGTATGGAGCATTAATTTTACCCACAGCAGCAAGTGGCTTTGGAATTTTTCTATTACGACAGTATTTCCTCACAATACCGGTGGAATTAGAAGAAGCCGCTGCGTTAGATGGGGCAAATCGACTGCAAATTCTTTGGCGGATAATGTTACCTTTGTCTCGACCAGCGTTAGTTACGCTATTTCTGTTTACATTTATCGGGGAATGGAACGATTTGTTGAAACCACTCGTTTTTACGACCCAACCGGAGTTAAGAACAGTACAGTTAGCCTTAGCAGAATTTCAGGAGCAATTTACAAATAATTGGTCTTTGCTCATGGCAGCTGTCGTGATTACCACAGTCCCAGTCGTAGTGCTATTTCTGCTTGGTCAGCGACAATTCATTCAAGGAATCTCGACAACCGGCATTAAAAATTGATAATTTCAACTGAAAGCATTTCCAGGACGTTGAGATGAGAAAGTTCTTACAGAGCATTAGCTGCTAAATTACCATTCAGTTTTCGCTGGACATCCTCATCCTACAATCCTGCTTTGGATGGCGATCGCTATTCGTTCCGCACAATAGACACAATAGAAGAATCTTCAACCTGTTTCAGCATTCAATATGAGAACGCCAGAGCAGACGGTCAAGCTTCTTGATTACAGACGAGAGAATGCCTCAGATGTGTTCGTGCCTAAACCCGCCGCTCTTTCAAGCTCAGGATGGGACAGTATCTATTTTGAACTTCATCAGCAGCCAAAGTTTGAAACAATCGAGCATCAACATACCATGCATGTTATTGCTTATGGTGCTTCCGGCTCTTCATTAGGAGAACGGTGGTTAGATGGAAAACTGACAAGAGAGAGGCGAAGCCAAGGAGACATTGCTATTATCCCAAAAGGTATTTCGCATCGCTGTAATTGGGATACCTCAGCCCAGTTTATGATTTTGGCAATTGAGCCTGCGCTTCTTGTCCAAGTGGGTCAAGATTGGGTTAATCCCGATCGCATCGAACTCATCCCTCATTTTATGACTGAGCAGGACGTACTGATACAAGGTATTTTCTGTGCCTTGAAAGACGAGTTAGAGTCTGGCAAAATCGGAGGCTATTTGCTGATTGATAGTCTCAAAACAACATTAGCAATTCACCTATTACGGAACTATTGCACCACGCAACCTAAGCTCTCTAGCTATAGGGATGGATTATCTTTTCTCAAGTTGCAACAGGTGAAAGAGTATATCAATGAACATCTCAACCAAGACATAAAGCTAATTGAGCTGGCAGCAATTGTTCAGATGAGTCCTTATCACTTTCTACGCTTATTTAAGCAAAGTATGGGTGTCACACCACATCAGTACATTTTGCAGTGTCGGATTGAGAAAGCCAAGTGTCTATTACAGCATGGTGAACTGAGCATAGCAGACGTTGCAGCCAGGGTAGGTTTTTGCGATCAAAGTCACTTTACTCGGTATTTTAAACGTATTGTTGGTGTGACACCTAAACAACTCCTGAACGCTTAATCGCAAGAATTTTCCAAAATCCAGCAACTTTTTTCTAGAGTTCTGAATTGCCAGCTTTCTAAGCTAGCAGCATCAGGTTCTATTGGAGAAAGATGATGCAAATTGAACAGGCGATGATGCTCACGCCCGACGGACAGATGCTCAGCAGCAAGGCTCTCAATATGACTTTTCCGCTCTGGGGTTTAGCCATTTTCATCGTGTGGACGATTGCTGTCGTTGCCCTTCTGCTGGCAGTCAGGATTCGGCATCTATCGATGGGCGGTTCTGTAAAAGATTTCGCAACACCCAATGAAGAAAGCCTGCTCTGGCGACTGTTTCGAGTCCACTCCAACTTGATAGAGAATCTTCCTTTGTATCTGGGAGTTGTGTTTCTCCTGACAGTTCGGGGTGTCTCCGGAACAGTAGTAGATTGGCTGATTGTTGTGTACATCGTATTTCGGCTCGTACACTCAGGGATTCACATCGCTGGCATCAATCCAACATTTCGGCTCTTAAGCTTAGTCATTCAGTTAAGCTGCTTACTCGCCTTAACTGCCTTAGCACTCTTTTCGTGAGGGGTTTGCGTCCACCCCCTCACACTTCCCCTGATTTTGGTCAAAATTGGTAAAGAGTTCTCTGGTTTTTCCTAACGCCCTGTGATTACTCAACGTGTTGATGCTATTCTGAACCGAGCTTTAGCTGGTGAAGACCTGTCTCCAGAAGAAGGTGTTTTCCTACTAAAACAAACCGATCCTTCTGCTGTAGAGGCAATTCGGGAAACGGCCGATCGACTGCGCCATGACCAAGTTGGAGACGTTGTCACCTACATCATCAATCGCAATATTAACTTCACCAACATTTGCGAGCAGCACTGTAGTTTCTGTGCATTTCGCCGCGATGCGGGTGAAGATGGTGCCTATTGGCTAGATTGGACGCAAATCCAAGAAAAGACAGCGGACGCAGTACGCCGAGATGCCACAGAGATTTGCATGCAGGGGGGACTGAACCCAGAGGCAAAAATCAAGGGTAGCCTTCTACTGTACTACCTGCGGCTAGTAGAAACGATTAAGGCAGAGTTTCCCCAACTACATCTGCACGCGTTTTCTCCCCAGGAAGTGCAGTTTATTGCCAAGCATGATGGACTGAGCTACGCCGAGGTGATTGCTGCCCTGCGGGATGCTGGAGTTGGCTCAATGCCTGGAACAGCAGCAGAGGTTCTAGATGACGAGGTACGGCGCATCCTCTGTCCGGAAAAGACGAATACAGCAACGTGGCTAGAAATTGTCGAGACGGCACATCAACTGGGGGTACCAACGACTAGCACAATGCTTTCCGGTCATATTGAAACGCCCGAACAGCAGATAGGACATTTGGAAAAATTGCGATCGCTTCAACAAACGGCTCGCGATCGCGGCTACCCTAGCCACATCACTGAATTTATCCTGCTACCCTTTGTCGGTCAAGAAGCTCCCAAACCCCTGCGTCGTCGTGTCGGCCGCGATCAACCCGTTCTCGAAGATGCCCTCTTGCTCACAGCCGTAGCTCGGATTTTCCTCGGCAATTGGATTCCCAATCATCAACCCAGTTGGGTCAAACTCGGGTTGGACGGTGCAACAGAAGCGCTCAAATGGGGCTGTAATGACATTGGCGGCACCTTGATGGAAGAGCACATCACCACCATGGCAGGAGCGAAAGGGGGTACCTGTATGGAAGTAGCGACGTTACAGGAGGCGATTTCTTCCCTAGGCCGTCCTTATCAACAGCGAGATACGCTCTACCGAACTCTTTCAACGGTTGAGCGAACTAGTGGTGCGCCAAGTTCCGTTGGCGGGGTAAAGGTGAAGGATTAAGGGGAAAAGGTTTTCTTTCTTCCCCTTTAACCTTTTTCCTTTCCCCAACCTTAACCGAGCAATTTTGGCTTGGCAGACTACTAGTGGGGTACCGCAGTTTGTAAGCTAATATCGGACGACTTTCAAAATCACGGATGTTCGTCGTGACTCAATAGTGGGGATGTAGATGGTGTTGAGTGATGTCCTAGACAGGACGTTTGCCTCAAAATCCCACTAACTACTAACTACTAACCACTAACTAATAACCATCCGTTGGTGCTACTCATGCTGAAGACCAAAAAATCGCTCTGGCTGCTAAGTGTAGGAGCAGTTGTATTAGTCATTGGCGGCACAGCTACCGCTTACTGGTTGCTCATGCAACGCAATCGTTCGATCGCTAATGCTCCAGCACAGTTGATTCCTCAAGATGCCTTGCTCACAGCATCAATTTCTACCAATCCAGAACAATGGCAGCAGTTGCGGGAGTATGGAACACCTGAAACTCGTGCCGCGTTGGACAAGCAGCTAACCCAAATTCGGAATGAGCTTCTCACCGCCAACGGCTACAACTACGAGAAGGATATTCAACCCTGGTTGGGTAAAACGGTTACGATCGCTTATTTAGGCCTAGCCACACCGCCGATTGGCTCAACCCAAGGACAAACATCTCCGCCCCAGACATCTTACCTTCCGGACATCATTGTCCTGCCGGTTGAGAAACCCACTCAGGCTAGGCAACTGTTGGAGAAAACCAAGTCCCAGAAAGCGACGCAGTTTTTTGAACGAACCTACAAGGGGATTCAGATTCGAGAAACCCAAAAGAGCAACGCCCAGAATTTTTCAGCTGCCGTGCTGGGGCGTTTCTTTGTTGTGACGAATAATCCCAAAACCATCGAACGTGCGATCGATACCTACCAAGGCGCGCCTTCAGTTGCCTCAAGCCCTAGGTATGCTGAGGAATTGGAAAAACTGAGTTCCCCAACCTCTTTTGCACAAGTCTATGTGAACGTACCGGCGGCAATGGCGCTTGCTGCCGCTAACTCCAAGCGCGAACTCTCTCCGGAAACAGTTGCCACCCAGCAACAAGGGCAGGGAATCGCGACAACAGTAACCTTAGAACCAGGGGGAGTACGGTTTCAAGGCGTTTCTTGGCTGAAACCCAATAGCAAGCAAAAGTATCGGGTGGAGAACACGAGCAGTCGTTTGTCTAGACGCTTACCCGCTAACACATTGCTAATGCTGTCTGGGAGCAACTTAGCCCGGTTGTGGCAGGATTATGTCCAAGGAGCCGAGACGAATCCACTGACACCGATTCCACCTGCCAATCTCAATGCTGGCTTGAAGACAACCTTAGATCTGGATGTAGAGGACGATTTATTACCTTGGATGGGAGGAGAATTTTCCCTGGCGCTGATACCCGCCTCTCCGGAGGCACTCGCCAGTCCCGAAAATCGTCAATTTCCTCCTTTGGGGGCTGGTGTGGTACTGATGGTGGAAGCTAGCGATCGCAACCGCGCTCAAGCGACTCTCCAGAAGCTGGATACCGTCATGGCAACTCGCTATCAGTTTCAGGTTGGTCAAACCAAGTTAGGCAATTACCCTGTGGTTAGCTGGCTGTCTCCACTGGGAGGTGTGAGTGCTACCCATGGCTGGTTAGAAGGTAATGTTGTTTTCCTCACATTAGGCGCTCCCATTACGAATGCGATCGTTCCCCAACCGCCAGCCACCCTCAATCAAGCTCCCCTATTCCAACAAGCTGTTCCCGCCCAACCCCGTCCTAGTAATAGCCAGTTTTTCCTCGATGTCGAGCGTACCTTTAACAACGGAAATCTAAATTTGGCACAACTACCACCGGAACAGAAAGTGCTAGCCAAGGCGATTCATGCCATTGGAGCGACAGGAGCTATTAATGACCAGCGCACTCAGCGTTTCGACCTCTTCGTTCAGCTCAAAAAAACTATTACGCCTAGCGCCTCTCCCCGTCCCAGCGCTTCTATCACTTTTCCCAGTAGTCCTTCTACGCCAGAGTCCCCAAAAATTACTCAGTCGCCCTCTAATCGTCCTTCTACGTCAGAGTCCCCAAAAGTTACTCAGTCTCCCTCTAATCGTCTTTCTACACCAGAGTCCCCGAAAGCTACTCAGTCGCCCTCTAATCGTCCTTCTACACCAGAGTCCCCGAAAGCTACTCAGTCTCCCTCTAATCGTCCTAGTCCTACGGCGTCCGAATCTCCCAAACCCGTTCAGACGCCTCCTCGTCAGTCTACTACTCCTCAGCCACTACCAAGCACATCCCCCTAAGGGAGTATTTTGCCATACAGCTAGAAGAAATCTGACGAGTGGAATACAATAAAAAAGATATTTTGTCAATCTGCAAAACTACTCTCAGCGTTTCTCACTGATTTTAGTTAGGAATAACTTTAACAGTTAGAGGGTTAAGGTTTAGCGCGACTAGAATCGATAGGATAATACTAACGCTCCAATAATTTGGTTTTCAAAAACTGAGTAGAGAGAACTCTTTATGGATCTGGTTGCACTCCAGAACGGATTGGATAATATCTCGTTCGCTGTCCTATTCGTAACGATGTTGATGTACTGGGTAGGAGCTGCTTTCCCAAGCATTCCCTATCTAGCCGGTTTATCAACAGCAGGTATGGCGATCGCAAACCTTTGCATTGCGGCTCTTCTGGGGGCGCGTTGGCTAGAGGCAGGGTACTTCCCCTTAAGTAATCTTTATGAATCTCTATTTTTCTTAACTTGGGGAATTATAGCGATTCATCTAGTAGCCGAACATATGAGCCGTAGTCGGTTAGTCGGCATTGTTACAGCACCTGTGGCAATGGGCATCACGGCCTTTGCCGCGCTGACCTTGCCAGCAGACATGCAGGTGTCGGAACCGTTGGTGCCAGCACTGAAATCTAACTGGTTGATGATGCACGTTAGCGTCATGATGCTCAGCTATGCATCGCTGATGGTGGGCTCGTTGCTTGCGATCGCGTTTTTGGTCGTCACTCGCGGTCAAAATGTTGAGCTGCGCGGCAGTTCAGTCGGAACCGGCGGATACCGTAGCAAGGATGACTCAGTTGCTCGTCCCGCTTACCAATTGCGACGCAACGGTGAAGAGTTCACCCCTCAGGCACAGGTTGTCTCCGATCGGGCTTCAGCCGTAACCAGTTTTGCACAAAGCAATGGTACTGGCAGCACGGCAGTTCTCGATCTAACAACGACCCAAGCATCATCCACACCAACTCCATCTACAGCACCAACCCTTTCTGTGCAGCGCTTGAGCCTTGCCGATACCCTCGATAACATCAGCTATCGGATCGTTGGTCTAGGATTTCCTCTACTCACAATTGGGATTATTGCTGGAGCAGTTTGGGCTAATGAGGCTTGGGGTTCCTACTGGAGCTGGGACCCCAAAGAAACCTGGGCGTTAATTACCTGGTTGGTGTTTGCTGCCTATCTCCATGCCCGCATTACTCGGGGTTGGCAAGGACGCCGACCAGCAATTTTAGCTGCGACAGGATTTGTAGTAGTCTGGATTTGCTATCTTGGGGTGAATCTGCTGGGTAAAGGATTACATTCCTACGGCTGGTTCTTCTAAGCGTGAAAGCGTTTTGAGAGGAGCGTACTGCTCCTCGATCGCATCTAATGCCAGCTGTTGACCTACACTGACTACTGATTTTAATAAGTTTAGAACGTTAACCGGGGAAAATCGGCGTGGATAATCAGTTTGAGCCGCTGGCAACGGGAGAAGTTTTGTCAGTAGACGAATCGGCTCTTTTTCTAATCGGACACCGCACATTCAGAGTTGGCGAAATTTCAGAAGCCATCAGAATGCAGCTCGAATACGGGATCAGTGGATGGAGCCAAGACAAGGATGGCTGGTTCAGTGAAGCTGGCATTCCTTGCGAGGTTTTGAGATTTAGTTCAAACGGCTGGCAAAAAGGCAAGGTACGAATCAACCTAGAGTTTTGCCCTATAGATTCTGCGGATGAAGGTCAAGTAACATCAGCCAGCTCTGAGCCTGTAGCGACAGCTCCGTCATCAGCTGGCGTGGCAGATCAATTCAATTTCATTGATGACGAGGATGAGGATCTATCGCTCGACTCTACAGCCTTTGACGAGGCGATCCCTTTGGGAGCAGGGTCAGTTGTAGCGGATGAGTTCGCACTAGATGAACCTGCTGATGATGAGTTGGAGGATGAGTTTGACCTGGGGACACCCGCAGACGATACAGCGCTGGAGGATGAGTTTGATCTAGGGCCACCTGCTGCCGATGCGTTGGAAGATGAGTTTGATTTAGGGACATCCGCAGACGATATAGCGCTGGAGGATGAGTTTGACCTAGGAACACCTATAGACACTGCGATAGAACAAGAACTAGAAGCTCCCAGCGCAGTTTATGTGGAGGTCGAGCAAGAAGTCTTCATCACCAGTTCTGATAACGAACTGCTGACAGACCAGGCATCAACAAGTTTGGACGATGACTTCGATCTCGGAGAAATTTCAGACAGTATTGAGCAAGAGCTAGAGCTAGTAGAATCACCGACATCCAACAATGATGAGTTGATAGATTTGAGTGAAATGTCTGCCGAGAGCGATGATGACCTAGATTTTGGTAGCATGTCTGCTGGCGGTGAGGATGACTTAGATTTTGGTGGCATGTCTGCTGGCAGTGAGGATGACTTAGATTTTGGTGACCTATCTGCTAGCGGTGAGGACGAGTTCCAGTTTGGAGAGATGTCTTTGAATAAGGAGTTGGAGGAAAACGACACTGACTCCCTACTGGATGATGTTTGGCAAGATATGAACGAGGTGAACTGGCAGAATAATCAGATCTGAGGACATTTAGCCTGGAAGTTGGGGGTTAAGCATTCGTCTTCTCCTCCTCTTGCCTAACTCGAAGCATGTCTCAACACCCCAACTGGACGCCTTTGCATGCACGGCTACATCGGACGCTACGGCAAAGGCGTTTACTGGTAAAGCACCAGCGCGTGTTAGTCGCCGTATCTGGCGGACAGGATTCTCTCTGCCTGATTGCGCTACTCTTAGGTTTGCAACCGAAGTGGGACTGGCAATTAGCGATCGCTCACTGCGATCATCGATGGCCGGCTGATGAAGGGATTGCCGCTCACGTTCAACACATCGCTCAGTGCTTCTCGCTGCCCTTTTATCTGCAAATCGCCCCTGAACTCACGACTAGCGAAGCCGCTGCACGATACTGGCGCTATCAAGCTCTGAGCGAGATAGCCTTGGCTCAAGGTTACTCAGGTGTGGTTACGGGTCATACCAAAAGCGATCGCGCAGAGACTCTCCTCTACAACCTGATGCGAGGTTCAGGCATAGATGGATTACAATCTCTGACTTGGCAACGTCCGCTCACCGAAGGCGTACAGTTAGTGCGTCCGCTGCTCAATTTCACTCGGGGGGAGACATTCCAGTTCTGCCAAGAGCAGAATTTGCCAATTTGGGAAGATACTTACAATCAAGACCTTAAATTCGCTCGTTCCCGCATCCGTCAAGAGCTGCTGCCCTACTTACGAAAGCATTTCAATCCCCAAGTGGAGACAGCTCTTGCCCAAACAGCTGAACTCCTGCGGGCAGATGTTGAGTATCTCGAAAATGCGGCTCAAGCACTGCGACAGCAAGCCATACCCTCAGGAAGCGAGGATGAGCAAGATTCTGAGCGTAGAGCTAACCTACGCCTCAATCGCTCGATTTTGCAGCAAGCACCTCTTGCTCTCCAACGTCGTGTAATTCGACAATTTCTTTTTCTCGCAACTGCTCAGCAGGTAGCTCCCAACTTTGAGCAAATCGAGGAAGTGACGGCTTTAATTACAGCTCCAAACCGCTCTCGAACCTCTTCTTTTCCTGGAGGAGCAACAGCCGTTGTTGAAGGCGACTGGATTATTTTTGAATGTTGAATGATGAATTATAAATTATGAAATGAGTAATGATTTTTTCATCATTCATAATTCGCAATTCATCATTCTAACTAACCTTTAAAAGCCGACAGTTTAGATGGCTAAACAAAGCTACCAATGGTCTGCTGGAGCTGGGCGATCGCTTGCAGCTGATAGTCTCCGGTTTCCTGGATTTGATTGAGCGCTTGGGCGATCTCGTCTAAGTTCTGCCGGATTTGATTGAGACTCTCCTGTCTCGGTTGAACCGTCTCTTGATAAACCTTTATCTGAGCAGACAGTTCAGCGGCCGCTTCCTTACTAGATTGCCAGTTTTGCTCCAAGCTTTGCAACTCTTGCTGCTTATGCTCGTGTTCGTTGGCTTGATGTCGAATCATCTCCTCAGCTTGGCTAATACTTAAGCGCATCTGCTCGATTTGGCTTTCCAGTTTTTGCAGTTCGGATTCCTGTTGCTGTCGTTGTTCCTCTAGCTGATTCAAAACCGGTCCTAAGTCGATTTTGCTGCCATTGTCTGAAGCGTTGCTGTCAACAACTCCTTGCCGACGGCGCAACATGCGTAAATGCTGATTGAGAATTTCTTCACGCTCTCGCAAATTTCGACGGGAACCGATTAAGGACTCATCCAACAGTTGGTAACGGTCTTGTTCATCGGTTAGCTCCGTTTCCAACGCTAAGCGATCGTACTCGCTCGCCTCGTTCATCCGTGCTTGGAGTTCTTGCACGGCTTGGCGTTGAAACGTCAACTCTTCTTCCTGGTCATTGACGAAGCGCATCACCTTTTCCAATTCTTGCTGCAAGTTTTGCACGAGTTCTTGCAGTTCGCCCAAAGGCATTTTTTCCAGCGCGTCGATGTCAACCTTCTGGCTAATCGTTACACCCGCAGTGGTTGTTGCTAGACGAGCGAGTTGTTGGTGTAGCTCGACCTGGGTGCGTAGTTGGAGGCTGAGCATATGCACTGATTCTTGCTTCATCTCTAGAGCATTGTGCTGCACCTTCAATTCAGCTTTTGCCTGCTCCAAAGACGCCTGAGTTTGCTGCAACTCTCGCTTGCGGTTGTGAAGCTCCTCACCTTGGCGCGAAGCCTCGGATTGTAACCGAGATGCTTCAGCTTGTTGTTGCTCTAATTCCTGCCAGTGATGGTCTAGCCACGACTGCTGAGCATTGACGACTTCAAACGCCAGATTCAGTTGTTCCCGTAGGTTAGATGTCGGTGCAACCGATCCTGATAAACGCTCTAGTATCTCCTGAACAGCTCTGACTTGATTCTCATCTAAGCCAACGGTCTGAACTTCGGTGCGTAGCTCCTCCAAGCGTCGCTGCTCGCCACGTAGATGTTCCCAGGCTCCCTCCAACTCCTCGCGGTTGCGCTCGTACTCTTCTCGCAGTCTTGTCGTTTCTTCTTGAACACCCTCCAGTTCCTGACGTTGCTGCTCTAGGCGTTCAAACTCTTCCTCCATGGCTTGCAACTGCTCTAACCGCGCTTCCATTTCCATCTCGCGGCGGTTGAGTTCTTGACTTTGATAAGTCAAAGATTGCTTCCACTGTTCAATTTCTTCTTCTTGACTTTTCGATTTTTCTACTAAACGAGAAAATGTTTGCAATACACTGGCTAGCCGTCCTCCTGCAGGCTCAATTTCGCCCTGCACTTGTCGGTTATTACCGAGGTTGACGATCACTAAGGCTCCCTCATTCAACCGACTCGCTTCTTCGGCAGGAACCGTTTCCTCTCCAGGCACAGTACTCCAACTCTGGTCAGTTCGCTGACAAGCCAGCAGTTGGAGCACGGTCCTACTGCCAAATGGGCCAGTTTTTTGCTTTTGTACTTCTGCTAGATACAGCACACTGATGGTCCTTTTTACTTGTCTTGTGCCCAATCATTAACTGAACCAACAATCCGACTAGAGGGAAATGTTGGTTGTTTCATCCAACACAGTTGATGAAGACCTCTACCATCAAAACAAGAACGCATTCTCATTTCTCACTGAGCAACTCTCATCGTTACAACCCGATCGCTTTTACAATTCGTTGTAAATCAATATAAAAATCTACAATAGATGAACTAGTACCAGTATTCCTGGCTTGTTAAACATTCCCCAGTCTAGATAGTAGCCTGAGGA
Organism: Allocoleopsis sp.; assembly: GCA_036703375.1. Lineage (GTDB taxonomy): Bacteria > Cyanobacteriota > Cyanobacteriia > Cyanobacteriales > Coleofasciculaceae > DATNPC01. The sequence continues at coordinate 23,289 of DATNPC010000951.1, read as the reverse complement.
AGGCACAACATTATGACAACTGGCACCCTTAGTAAATCCAGCTATACCCCTGTTTGGGTCTAGGCTCTTTGGCGTCCATCCTAACCTAACTACTACCCAGTATAGAAAAAAAGCCTTCACACCATTAGCGTTCAAACAAGCTAATCTTCTGGCTGTCATTCTCATGAGATTGACAAGTCGTTGGCTGGTCAGAAAGGAAATGCAGTAAAATCCGCGCTTTAACCGCAACGCCAAATCTTAAATTAGACTAAATGTATTGGAATATCAGCATTTAGTGTCTACACTAAAGCCCTCGGTCATTAGAGCTACGCTCTTTGACCAGGTTAACTCCCAAGTGTACCATTGCTTGGTTCAAAAGCAGTAGTAGAAAAGAGGCTTTGCCACGGTTGAGCCAGTTGCTTATCCGAACATCACAAGGGAGCAACAAACGCGGTCATTCTCAAAGCTGGTTCGTGTCTGGTGCCAGCTCGATGAAGACCAGTCAGTGCTATTGGTCAGTTGAGCAGCTTTGGTTGCCTAAGGATGCGATCGCAAGACAACAACTTCTCTCAAAACGTGATTGAGGAACCATATCTTCTACACAAATATACAAATCCGTAGCAACAGACTCCACTCATCTGTCACAATTTCACGCATCGGCTCTAGTTTATCAGCATCTTCACCAGAGGACAGGTAGCACGATTCTTACATTCATCCAAGGGTTGTTAGGAGTACCTTTTCGTTAAATGCAGGGAACGTTGAATGAAATCGATATCCGCAGCATCCTGCAACTGATCGAGTTAGGTCAGCGAACAGGCGAACTATTTGTGGAGGCATATAGCTCCAGCCTCAGTACGACTGGGGATGTTGGCAGTAAAGGTTTCGCCTTTAGTCGCCCCTACCTAGATACCAAGCCTCGAACGAGAACTGGACCATTTTGGTTTGTCTTCTTCCTCAACGGTCAAATTACCTACGCGGCTGACAGTGAGGGGAGTCTATCTCGTCTGCGCGATTATTTACGTCGGTACAAAGCCAACTCGGCTCTGGATAATCTGGAGCTGCCGTCAATTGCTTCAATCAACGCACCTGAATATGGCTATCTCTGGGCACTCCTGGAAAATCATGTTCTCACACCAGCACAAGGTCGCAGCATTATCCAAAGTATGGTGCGCGAAACGCTGTTTGACCTGTTAAGCCTGCACAATGGTTATTTTGTCTTCGAGGTGAGTCCAGCTCTAGCCCCCCAACTGACGACCCTAGAAACGGCTCCCTTAGTCACCCGGATTATGAAGCAAGTACAAGAGTGGAAGCAATTTCACCCCCATATTCAGTCTCCTAATCAATGCCCGATCGTAGCTGACGAGGCGCAACTCAGTGCTGCTTTGCCCGAAAACGCCTTTATAACCCTCAAGCGCTGGGCAGATGGAACAACGTCGTTGCGTCAGCTTTCCCGGTATCTCAATCGCGATATTCTGACTGTAGCCAAAGCCCTTTATCCTTATATCCGAAAGGGTTGGGTGCAACTGTTAGCCCCAACGTTGAGCCAAGACACCTCATCAAGCCGGAGAGAATGGGAATCTAAGGCAGATACCTATATCCCTCGCGTCGTTTGTATCGACGATGATATGGCTATTGGGAAGACGGTGGAGTATATCCTGCAAGCTAAAGGCTATGAAGTCACGGCAATTCGAGACCCCGTACAGGCCTTGACGCTGATCTTCCAAATCAAACCCGATCTCATCCTTTGCGACCTGGCGATGTCTGAACTGGATGGCTATGAGATTTGTGGCATGCTGCGCCAATCAAAGGCATTTCGGCAGACTCCAATTGTGATGCTAACGGGTAAAGATGGCTTTATTGACCGAGTTAGAGCGCGGATGGTAGGGTCAACAGATTACTTGACAAAGCCGTTCGGAGCCAACGAGCTTTTGATGCTCCTAGAAAAATACATAGGGCCGGGCGGGTTAGAACAACACCACACTACTAGTTCCATGACTGATGAATCAGAGCAGGAGCGAGGAAAAAATGATATTGCTGAGTCAGCCTCAGCGTAAGCTAGAGCGATCGGACTTTCACAAGCTGAGCGTGGCTGTTGTCAATATACCAACACAAGCGTGGAGGATACACTTAATGATTCAAGAATGATGAGGGATACTTTAAAGCATTATCAGGTTAAGTCATAAAGCACAGGGTAGGTTCGGAGTGAACTCCGGTTACCGCGTCGTCAAGTAATGAGTTATGAGCACAGTTTTGGTTGTAGAAGACAGCCTTGCACAACGGCAAATGATCTCAGACCTTCTTAAAGGCAGTGGGTTAACGGTCACTGTAGCGAGTGATGGTGTTGAAGCCTTAGAACAAATTCAGCAATCTAGCCCCGATGTTGTGGTGTTAGATATTGTCATGCCCCGCATGAATGGTTACGAGGTTTGCCGCCGTCTGAAGGCTGACCCCAAAACTCAGAATGTACCAGTCGTCATGTGTTCTTCCAAAGGGGAAGAATTTGACCGCTACTGGGGCATGAAGCAAGGTGCCGACGCTTACATTGCCAAGCCTTTTCAGCCAACCGAGCTGATTGGGACGGTAAAGCAGCTACTTAGGGGATAGGTATATAGGATATTCATGGCAATGGTTGGTAATCCGGATTTTTTGACGGGTAGCGGTCAAGACCAAGCTCCAGAATTTCAGGAACTAGAAAGTCCTGAAGGGGAACTACACCTGCGGTTTTTCGTCCCTTCCGGTAACGAATTTGCCTTGCCTGCTACTGGGATTAGGGAGGTGATTTCTAAGTCGCCCGATCAAATGACCGCCATTCCCAATGCCTCTCCCTTGCTATTAGGGACGATTAATATTCGAGGGCGGGTAATTTGGGTGTCAGATCTCGGACAGTTTCTAGGGGATACGGCAGTATTAAATACAGATCGCCCAGAAATTCCCATTATTGCCATCGAAGACCAAGACACCATGCTGGGGTTGGCGATTGACCGAATTGGAGAGATGGACTGGCTCGATCTCGAACAAATACAGATGCCGACCAATGTTCCGGATAGTATGGCACCTTTTTTGCGGGGCGAATGGGTCTTAGACCAAGAGTCCAGTAAATTTCTACGGTTGCTCGATCAGGTGGCAATTCTACGATCGGCTCGGTGGGCAGCATGAAGGGAACTAAGGTAAAAGGAAAGGAAAAAGCTCGCAAAAGGCAAAGTTTTTGACTATTGACTTTTTCCGGGCGACAAGCGGGAGGAGGCAAATGGCATCAGGTACAGATTACGCGCAAGAATACGGACAAGCGGAAAGAGCCTATTTACAGGGCAATTACCCAGAGGCTGCCGCGATATGTGACCGATTAGTTGAGGATTTTCCAAACGATCCGAGCGTGCATCTACTGCGGGGTCATGTCTACTGTTATGGTCTACAGCAGTTTGATGTGGCACGGGAACAGTACGAGATGGTGCTCAATCTCACGTCCGATCCGGACTTTGTGGGTTATGCCAATAACGGACTGGAATATGCTGGTCAATTAGCAGGTGGATCAGATTCAGGTGAGTTGGGCGCATTCCCAGACGAGTTTGATGACGATCGCGATCGCGCCCAAGTGAGCTACGATCGCGCCTACGAGCCCTACGCAGATTTTGATGAAACAGACGACTTGGGCGATGCCCCGACGTATGAAACTTGGCAAGAATCGGATACCGCTCAAGACGTTAGCGATTTTGACCTAGAAAGTCTGAATTTCGACGAGGGAGAGGACTATCAGCCTCCAGACGAGTCAGGCTCGCCCTTTGGCGAGCATCCCTTTGATGGCTCTGATTTCGACTATGGGATGACAGACCAATCTCCTGATGTCGATCGCGACTCGTTAGCCAGTTTCCCCTTCGGTAATGACTTCGATGAAGGAGCATCTGACGATCCCTTTGCCTTTACTCCCGATGAGTTTGGGGGACAGTCGGATGAATTCGGGCAAAGGGCACAGGAGTATGAGAATTTAGACGCTGGATTGGGCGACTTTGACCTCAGTCCAGAAGACTTAGGTGCGGCAGGACTTGAGGATCGAGACGCCGACTTTTTCTCGCCTGCTGCCGAGGACGATACCGGAGTGACGTTTGTGATGCCTCCGAGCGATCGCTTAGAGCAAAGTGAAGCGGAGGATGAGTTCTCCGAACCGTTGGACTCATCCCCTCCATTTGATGCTGACCTACTTGACGAAGGAATCGGGGCATCTCCCTATAGCGACGAAGCCCTAGGAGGATACAGTTCTTCCAGCTATCCCGTTTTTGAGGACGAAACCCTCTTGATGGGTTCGAGAGAGTTGGACGAGACATTCGTCACCGACACTCCTGCAGGACGCGATAGTTTCCCTCACGACGCTTTCGGCTCTTTTGAGGAAGAAAATGCTAATCCGCCTACAGCGCCTTTCGATCGGACGGAGGCTTCTCAGGACGATCGAACCTTTGATTCACCCTATGACCAAAATGGTTTCAACTCCCAAGAGCATTTTGACTTTGATTCATTCGATGACGCTTTTGGTAAGGAAAGCTTTACAATAGACGAGTTTAGCAGCCCTCAGGACGAAGCCTTGTCGGGGCTAGATTCCCGTCAAGGGGCTAGAGAAGGCTTTCTCGATGAATTTGATGTATTCGATGACGATTTAGGCTCGATCCCTGATTTCTCAATTGGCGATCGCGACGACCTATCGCGTGAAAGCTCTGCTCCCTCTGATTTTGATTATCAAAGCAACTCAGCGGCAGTACCGGGCGCGCTAGGTGCTATGGGGTTGAGCGACAGTGGCGAACGCGCCTTAAGTGGTGAGGACGAGATGTTCAGCATCAGTCCCTCCACGGAACAAGTTCCCATCTTTAACCAAACGAGAGACACTGACAACACCCCGGTTGTGGGTGTCGAACAAGGTTGGTTAGCTCCCTTTGAGAATGCTCCACTTAGAGGGAAACAATTGATGACAGCCTTGGTAGCTGGTGCTGTCTCCGCTGTAGTGGTCGCCGGGTTGAGCTTCGTCGCGCAATTTAGAGCGCCTCAAGACCAATCGAAATCGGTACATGACTATTTACAGTGGACGGGTTTGGGGATGGCAGTCGCCGCTGGCATAGCTAGTTTCGGAACTACCTATGCTTTAGCCGGAGTGACAAATCGGCAAATTAAGCGCACGACAACCGACCTCCAGTCCCAGTTTGATGCCGTCTCTCAAGGCAATCTCAATGCTTGCGCCACCATTTACTCCGAGGATGAATTGGGTCATCTGGCGACTAGCTTCAACCAGATGGCACGAGTCATGCTGACGACAACCAGTGAGGCGCAACGCAAGGCAGAAGAGCAAGAGCAGGCTAAAGAAGACCTACAACGCCAAGTGATTCGATTGCTCGATGATGTTGAAGGTGCAGCACGCGGAGACTTGACCGTCCAAGCGGAAGTCACGGCCGACGTTTTAGGCGCGGTTGCCGATTCCTTTAACCTCACGATTCAAAATCTGCGAGAAATCGTGCTACAGGTGAAACAGGCGGCGCGTCAGGTGACGAAGGGGTCTACTGATAGCGAATCGTTTGCTCGGAGTTTATCCTCCGATGCGTTACGGCAAGCGGAGGAACTGGCTGTTACCCTCAACTCCGTGCAAGTGATGACCGACTCGATTCAACGGGTAGCGGAAAGTGCGCGGGAAGCGGAAGACGTGGCTCGCTCGGCTTCGGAAACGGCGTCCAAAGGAGGGGAAGCCGTAGAACTAACTGTGGCGGGAATTTTACAAATTCGAGAGACAGTAGCAGAAACCACACGAAAAGTCAAGCGATTAGCGGAATCCTCTCAAGAGATTTCCAAGATTGTCGCCCTGATTTCTCAAATTGCCTCCAGAACGAACTTGTTGGCTCTCAACGCCAGTATCGAGGCGGCAAGAGCGGGGGAAGCGGGTCGAGGTTTTGCGATCGTTGCCGATGAGGTGCGACAGCTAGCGGATCGAGCTGCCAAGGCATTAAAGGAGATCGAGCAAATCGTGCTCCAAATCCAGAGCGAAACCGGCTCCGTGATGACGGCAATGGAGGAGGGGACGCAGCAGGTGATTGAAGGCACAAAACGTGCCGAACAGGCAAAGCGATCGCTGGAAGATATCGTTCAGGTATCAAATCGCATCGATGCTCTCGTGCGTTCTATTGCGGCTGATACAGTCGAGCAGACGGAAACATCCCGTGCTGTCGCTCAGGTTATGCAGTCGGTGGAATTAACGGCTCAAGAAACCTCCCAAGAGGCTCAACGCGTGTCGGGAGCTCTAGGTAACTTAGTGGTTGTGGCGCGAGACTTGCTGACCTCGGTGGAACGCTTCCGTGTAGAATCCAATGATGGTAGATAGGGTTGTTAGCGATCGGTTGTTGGTGATGCGCGCAAACAACGAACAACTAACAACGGTGAACTAGCAACTAAACATGAGTGAGATTACTCCTAGCACCAGCCTAGGACTATGGAGTCAGCGCCTGCTGGCAGCCATTTTCCTGGGCGGACAAGTGATGCTCCATGTATTGGCGGGGAAAATTCACCGACGCAATACTCTCGAGCAAATGGCAGCCGTGGGACCCCAATCCCTGACGATTTCCCTGATTACTGCTGGGTTTATCGGAGCCGTATTTACGATTCAGGTGACGCGAGAGTTCATCAACTTTGGTGCCACGAGTGCCATTGGAGGGGTGCTCGCGATCGCATTGAGCCGCGAACTAGCTCCCGTGCTGACGGCAGTAGTCTTAGCAGGGCGCGTGTGTTCGGCGTTTGCCGCTGAAATTGGCACAATGCGAGTGACCGAGCAAATTGACGCGCTCTATATGCTCAAAACCGATCCCATTGATTATCTGGTCATTCCTCGCGTCATTGCGTGCTGTCTGATGCTACCGATTTTGACGATTCTCTCCATCATTCTCGGCATGGCTGGAGGCGTACTCATCGCAGACAGTTTGTACAACATTCCCCCAAGGGTGTTTCTCGATTCAGCTCAAAGCTTCTTAGATGTGTGGGATTTGGGTAGTGCTGCCCTCAAAGCCGTGGTTTTTGGAGCCTTGGTCGCCATTATTGGTTGTAGCTGGGGCTTAACCACAACGGGTGGAGCCAAAGGCGTGGGTCAATCCACCACTACCGCCGTCGTCACAGCCTTACTAGCCATCTTTATCTGTAACTTTTTCTTGTCCTGGGTTATGTTTCAAGGTACGGGTAGCGCCGTACTCAACACCGGCTGAAGCGATCGGCGAGTCGGCAGAAGGTCGAGACGCTTTAAAATGGGATTGATATGATGTGAATTTTTGATAACGGGATTTAAGCAAAGTGACTTCTGCCACGTCTTCTCCTACATCCACACAAACGGTTGAGCTTGCCCCAAGCTATACGCTGCCGTTGGTGTTAATTATTGCTTCTGTGCCGTTGCTGTTCATCCAAGTTGGGGTCAGCTTAGTTGTCTCGGTGTTTGGGCTATTTCTGTTGTTTCAGACTGTAACACTTCGATTGCAGTTTACCGGAACCGCCTTAGATATTTATCGGTCTGAAACCTTAATCCGGCGCTTTCCCTATCAAGATTGGCAAAACTGGCGAATTTTCTGGCCAGGGGTACCGATTTTGTTTTATTTCAAAGAAGTCAAAAGCATTCACTTTCTGCCCATTCTGTTTGACCCAAAGCTGCTCAAAACTTGCTTGGAACAACGCTGCCCTAGGGTTTAAGTTGGTTGCGACCCAGTCTAGAGTGAGGAATAGACTATTAGTTGTTAATTGTTAGCCATTCAATGAATTCAGACGAATCAAACACTCGCGAAAACGAGCAAGACCAAAAGCCAGCCGTTGAAGCGTTCGATGGCGAGCAGCGAGAGCAAGCGGCTGAGGCGTCTGAGGATGTATCAGCCGAGTTAGGAGCAGCCGCTTCAGAAGAGCCGGAGCTAGTGCCTTTGGAGTTTCCAGTCAGAGAATTGAACAAAACAGACGAGCAAAAGACCTCCTGGGAACCGATACAGCCCTTGGAGGATAACAAGGTAGTGGCCGATCTAACTCAAACGGTTGCCGATCTGAAACGCCAAGAGCAAGACTTGAGACAAAAAATTGCAATTCTGCAAGAAACTCAAACTCAACTCCTCCAAGACCAACTGGCAAATACCAGAGATGCAGTAGAACGGTTAGTGCAAGAGGGAGCGAGCGAGTTAGAGCAACGCAAGCAGGCGCTACAAATTTCGATCGAACAACTCGAACGTCGTCGGGAGCGCATCCGGGCTGAAATGCGGACTACGTTCGCGGGTGTTTCCCAAGACTTGGCGATTCGGGTGCAGGGCTTCAAAGATTATTTGGTGGGGAGTTTACAAGACTTGGCAAGTGCTGCCGAGCAACTCGATCTTGCCCCATCGCCAGAACCCACTCGACCATCCGAAGCCGAATTTAGGGAACCCGAACAGGCTCCAAGTCCAAGATTTACCGAACAGGGATTTCAAGAGCAAGCAAGGCAAATTCGTAATATCCTCGACCAATATCGAACGCTACCGGATTACTATGGTCCACCCTGGCAGTTGCGTCGGACGTTTGAACCCATTCATGCGGAGCGAGTGGCCAATTGGTTTTTCTCTCAAGGCGGCCGCGGTGCGATCAAAACGATGGGTAGCCGCCTGCAAAATATTTTAGTGGGTTCGGCAGTCATTTCGGTGATGCGGACGCTATATGGCGATCGCTTGCGGACTCTCATCCTCGCCAACACGCCCGAACGACTGGGAGAATGGCGTAGAGGGCTGCAAGATTGTTTGGGCGTATCCCGAACCGATTTTGGTCCAGAACGAGGCGTTACCTTATTTGAGGAGCCATACCCGTTAGTCCAAAAAGCGGAGCGGTTGATTAATCAAAAGCAGCTACCGTTGATTATTGTGGATGAGACCGAAGACCAGATTAGTCTGGCGTTGCTGCAATTTCCGCTCTGGTTAGCGTTTGCGTCCGATCCGCAACAGATGTCTCCTTATCAGTATTAAATTAGCTATTAGCGATTGGCTTGGATTGAAGGTTGGACTGGCGAAATCTACCGTCAGATCGGATAATCGGTTACTCAATCAATTGCTAAGTACTAATTGACGGAGAGAGGTCATGCTGCTGGAGTTGAGTTTAAGTGGATTACTGTTAATTGGAGCTTATTTGCTTGGCTCTATTCCTACAGGTTATTGGCTGGGACGACTCAAGGGGATTGATATACGCGAACAAGGGTCGGGTTCCACGGGAGCGACTAACGTCTTGAGGACGCTAGGGAAGGGACCAGCGGCGCTGGTTTTACTGGTAGATGTATTGAAAGGAGTTGGCGCGATCGCGTTAGTGAATGGTTTCTTTGCTCTCGTCGCGCCACCGCTGATTCCTGCGATCTGGCAACCGTGGTTGGTTGCATTGGCAGCATTTGCGGCCCTGCTAGGTCATAGTAAATCTATCTGGATTAATTTCACCGGCGGGAAATCCGTCGCAACCGGTTTAGGGGTTCTACTCGCCATGTCTTGGTCAGTTGGCTTAGGCACTTTAGGAGTATTTGCTGCCGTCTTGGCGCTGTCGCGGATTGTCTCGTTGAGTTCAATTGCCGGTGCGATTGCCGTGCTTGGACTGATGATTTTCTTCTCGGCACCCCTCCCTTACCAACTGTTTGCTGGTGTAGCAGGTTTGTACGTGATAATCAGACACCGCAGCAATATTCAACGTCTACTTGCCGGTACCGAACCTCAACTGGGTCAACCAGTGCCACAAGAAGCGAAAAGTAGCTAATCGATCTGCCTAAAACTTTGTCGAGCCAGGATAGAAAAACCTTTCGACCAACCTTAAGCATCAACGAAACTTAATCAGGGGAGTAAGACACGCAAGGGGTGTTGCAGGTGGGAGTAGGTACCACGTTTACGGTTACCTACCCTCCTCTCATTAACCCAGTTGTTCGGAGCGTTGTTTCGCCGCCAGTACTGCTTCGATTAAGCTCGAGCGGAAACCCGCACGCTCTAACTCAGCAAGTCCAGCAATGGTAGTACCACCAGGGCTAGTCACGCGGTCTTTTAGTTCCGCCGGGTGCATTTGGGTCTTTTGCAACAGCTGAGCTGTTCCCAGGACTGTAGAGAGTGCTAGCTTAGACGCGATCGCTCTCGGTAATCCCGCAGCTACGCCTCCATCTGCTAGCGCCTCAATGGCAATCGCTACATAGGCGGGGCCCGAACCCGATAGACCCGTGACGGCGTCCATTAAGTACTCTGGTACCTCGACTACTTCGCCCACAGCTTGGAAAATGGCTGTTGCCTGTTCCATCTGTGTTGGCTTGACGAGTTTACCAGGCGCGAGCGCGGTAATTCCTGCTCCTACCGTTGCTGGGGTATTGGGCATCGCCCGAATCACTGGCTGACGCCCGAACGCTGACTCTAACTTGGTCAAAGATACACCCGCTAAAATTGACACCACTACGGCTAACTGCTCGGGTGCAGTCTGATACTCGCCATCTCCTGGTATCAAGTCGGCAACAACTGCCTCAAACACTTGGGGTTTGATCGCCAACAACACGACATCCGATGCTGCTCCGGCCGCTCGGTTATCTGATGTCACCTTGACACCATATTCCTGCGCTAAAAAGTCCCGTCGTTGCGCTTGTGGCTCGCTGACCAGAACCTCTTCAGGGCGATAAAGTTGTTGAGCGATCAGGCGGGATAAGAGAGCTTCTCCCATCACCCCACCACCAACCATGCCAAGTTTAATAGACACCTAGGCACCCTTCTCCAGAGAATTTGAGATTTGAGATTTTGGATTTGAGATTTTTAATGGGGTCGAGAATCTCACGTTCCAAATCGTTACTGAGCCATCCGTTCCTGTTCCGATGCCCAAGCTGGTGCAGGGGCGGCTGGACGAGGAGTACGCATTTGGGGTGAAGATACTTCGTGAACAACACCCGACTGAGTACTGACCTGAACGCAGCTGGGTGTAAACAAAAAGATACTTTCACCGATACGTTCCTGATGGCCGTCGATCGCGTAAGTACCACCAGCCACAAAATCCACAGCGCGTTGCGCTTGGTCGGGGTCCATAATCGTCAGATTTAACACAACCGACTTGCGCTCTCGTAACGCTTGAATGACCTGCGGCATTTCTTCAAACGAACGCGGCTCAATCACTGCTACTTCCGAAATACCATTAACGGCTCCAGGCATTCCAATTACGTTATTCATCGAAGGTGTCCCAATTCCTGTTTCCGATCCTACACTGGTCCGCTCGCGAACGCGACGCCGTGCTGGGCGTTCTTCCTCTACTGGGGGCGGGGGCGCTTGCACTTGCTGCTCTTGCTGATAGATATTTTGGTAAGCGTCACCGTCGTCTTCGTATTCGTATTCATACTCAACGGGTTCGTTGAGGCCTACGAAGTCTCGTAGTTTAGTAAAGATGGTGTTCATAATTCACTCTCCATCACTTTCTTCTGTTCGATGCGGAAAACCTGATGAGCGGTCGTCTTTGCAGCAGCCGTTTTCAACAGATGCTTTATCTTAGATCGTAAAGAACGTAAAAAGGCTTGCTCCAGGAGCGAGCGATCGCATTTCTCACCGAACAGAGCCTTTTAAAATTAAGCCATAAAGTATACATCAATCTTCCTCAAGCGGGGAATCGTATACAAAACTGTGAGAAACGTCAACCAATGCAAAGATTTTAGATTTGCGTTAGCGCAGCGGACTCAGCGAGTGCGAGTCGTTTGGATTGATTCCAGCCAAAAGGGACGGGGCATGAACCCAAAACATCTTTAATCTGAAACCCGAATAGCTAACCAAGCCAGTTCAAGGGCGACACGACCCATCATAGAGCCGCGCTGGGAATATATTAGCCCATGCCTTCAATAAACCCTAGAGGGAGAACTCCCACAGGGAAGCGATCGGGCACGGTCACAATCAGTTGAGGGCGATCGCACAGCGGCGAGGAGAAGGGAGACGGGGTGATCGGAAGACAGTGGTTTGCAAGCCCCATACCTCTACCAATACGTTCAATCTCAAACGAGAGATTATGTTACTCGTTCGCCGAAAATAATGCGCCCCAATCGCACCATAGTAGCACCAGCTTGGACCGCGAGAGGGTAATCGTTTGACATTCCCATCGAAAGCTCTTGCATTTGCAGGTTTGACCAGTTTTGCTGCTCGATCTTGAGCGCTAGTTCGCGAGTTCGCTCAAATACAGCTAAACTTTCCTGGTCTGATAATCCCAGGGGTAGGATTGTCATCAATCCTTGTATTTGTAGCGCTTCGCATCGATTGAGTTCTGGTAAATCTGCTAATAGCTCGGATACAGTCCAACCGTATTTATTTGGATCGGGTGCAACTTTGACTTGGAGACAAACGTTCGGTTTCAAGGATAGTTCTGTAGCTAAGCGATTTAGCCGTTGAGCTAGCTTGAGATTGTCACAGGAGTGAATCCACTGAAATAGTTCTAGAGCTTTTTTGACTTTATTGCTCTGTAAATGCCCAATTAGATGCCAATTGAGGTCTGCTAAATCTTTAAGTTGGTCAATTTTCGCTTCCGCTTCTTGAGTTCGACTTTCACCGAAATCTCGAATACCAGCCGCATAAGCCTCTCGCATCGCGTCCACGGATACCTGTTTAGTGACAGCAATCAGTCGGACAGTTGCTGGTAGCTGTTCGCGAATATGGGCAATGCGTTCTGCAATTGAGCCAGTCATATGAACCATGAAGGGTGAAGTATAAATGATGGAGTAAAGTTCCTACCATTGAATTGGGAAGCTCTATTCCATATTTTCCGTCCTGCCATCCTCTATCCTTCACACTTGCTGCTTAAAGATTAGGTCATTGGAACGTTTGTTTATGGATCTTCTGAAGCTCCTCGAACGTTTGGGAGGGCCCAGTACGACGGAGCAAACGTAGGCGATTTTCCACCAAAAGGCGAGCATCCGAACGACCGATCGGTTCAAAGGCAAGACCGCTAGGACTAGTTGTGACTAAAAAAAATAAACGTTGAGCATAGAGAGTCGTGAATAATTCCTGGTTTTCTTCAACCAGGCAAATGCGAAAAAGTAGACCAAACGTCGGGTGATTGAGGTAGGTTTCGGTGTTCATCAACATCCACACTACAAATACCCATCCCTGGGTAGGGGATTGGGAGGAGTCACTTGGATTGCTCCGAAGGCTGACTCCGGTTAAAGCTATGGAGATAATAGCTTGATTCGGGAATCGCGGAGTGCAAAATCAGCGGTGAGGTCGCTCGTTAGCGATCGCGAGTCCAATGTGGGAGCGATCGCCAATTAGGAAACGCTCACAACGTAGTCATTCCGAGAGCAACTGAACTTCAGTTGTCATTGGTTCGCTCTTTACTCGCTCTCCAGAACCGTTGCAATCTGAAAAGTATAGACGATATCCCTGGTTGGACAACTGGAGCCAGTTTGCTCGATTCTACATCCTAAGCTGAGAGAGCTGATAGCTGGGCCTGAGCTTTATGGAGAGATTCGTACCATTCGTGTTCTGGGTCGCTGTCAGCAACTATACCAGCTCCAACTTGACCGGAAACGATCGCTGTGGCGTTACTTGAGTCCTGTACTCTGAGTGAAGATGACCCAGGACTGGAGTCAAGGAACTGAGGGCTAAATAAGAGGGTGCGAATTAAAATATTTAAGTCTAGGTTGCCGCGCTGGTCAAGATAGCCGCAGGAGCCATAGAACAAACTGCGACGGACTGGTTCAAGTTCTTCAATAATCTCCAAACAGCGAACTTTAGGACAGCCCGTAATCGTACCACCAGGAAACAAGGCCCGAATCAGGTCAACCGCATCGCAGTCACTGCGTAGGGTACCGATAACATTGCTGACTAAATGCATGACATGGCTGTAACGCTCGATCGCAAACAATTCATTAACCTGTACCGAACCCCATTCACATACTCGGCCTAGATCGTTACGCTCTAAATCGACGAGCATGATATGTTCGGCACGTTCCTTCTCGTTCGTAATCAACTCTTGTTCGAGTTGTTGGTCAAGCGCAAGCGTCGCACCTCGCGATCGCGTTCCAGCAATCGGTCGGGTTTGTGCCTGCCGTCCTTCCAACTGTACCAGTCGTTCGGGAGAACAACTCATAACATCTCCCCAAGGAGTCTGCCAATAGCTAGCAAAGGGAGACGGATTAATTTGTTGGAGGGCGCGATAAATCTCCCAACTCGATGCGGAGGTTGCCGCCTCGAACCGCAGGGAAAGATTCGCCTGAAAAATATCACCGGCTTGAATGTACTTTTTCGCTCGCACGACGGCGGCTTCATAGTCAGCTTGAGACGTGAGGAAGGAAATGGGAAGGTGAGGAGATGGGGAGGTGAGGAGATGGGGAGGTGAGGAGATGGGGAGGTGAGGAGATGGGGAGGGTTGCTCTAGGCGCTGCTGGAATTGGTCGAGTTCGGCTTCATCTGTAGCCGCTAACCAGAGGGTTTGTTGAACATGATCCAGAACGGCGAATGCGGCAGGTTCGTACCAGAATGCCACCGGAAATGACAATGAATCAGGGTTGGTGCGAGGCAACTGCTCAATTTCCCAAGCCAGATCGTAGCCTAGCCAGCCTAACCAGCCCCCCGTAAAAGGAAGGTGAGAGGGTGCCGTCAATTTGGCATCTTCTCCCTTTTTGTGCAACAAGCGACGTAGGAAGGGAAGAATTGCACCAACGGCTGGCGTCCATATCTGAGTGCGTCCTAACCGCATGCGGGGCATTCCAGCACAGATGGAGAATCGCGACAGGGCAGGTTGGTCTTGAGACGTGCGGTAGGGGCTTTCTAGGAGGGCGGCAATCGAACCCGTATTGCGAAACAGGCAGTCAAATACCTGGGAACCCGTGCGGTTTTCCAGAGGTAGCGATCGCCAATACCACGGTTGCAAGTCATCCATCTGGGACATTTACTCAGGACACAGGACTAATGTCAACTTAGCAGGAGCTCAAGTAAACAACCAAGGCCGTGGTCACTGTTAACTGGTCACTGTTAACTGGTCACTGGTCACTGTTAACTGGTCACTGCTCACTGTTCACTGCTCACTGTTCACAATGAGTCAATGTAAAGCAATCAAGCCTGGTTGAGTAGCAGCTACTTTCTCTAAACCTTCTAAAAATTGGGTAATCAAGATAGGACGCAGTTCCTCAAGCGCCACTAAGTCTACCCAACGGTAGCAGAGGTGTTCTGAATTTAATGCGATCGCTAATGGCTCATCGATTAACATCAGGCTGAAGATCTCAAAATGTATTTTTAGCTGGGATTCAATCAATGCATGAGTTCCGCAATACGTCAACCTGTCAGGTTCGCCAATCGTCCAACCGATTTCTTCGGCGAACTCCTCAATCAGATGATCGCGACAAATGTGGTTGGAGTTGCGAACGATGTCGAGGTCGTCGATATAACCAGAAACTGTACCCCATTGACCGCCAAAGTTAACGATTGGCGATCGCTCTAAAATTAGAATCCGATCGCGCTTCAAGATATAGCAAAGCGTACCAATTTTGATGTCTAAGTTCCGGTAGTTGAGGCGTTGTTTACCATCAGCCGTGACTTTGACATTCCCAGCCTCACTTGCCGCCTGGAGAATGTAGGTTCTAATTTCGTTTTCATTGTTAAAAATTCCTACCATACCAAACCTTCTTAGGAAACCATGCCTCCCCAAACTAATCGCGCTCCCCAGAACAGCGCTAAACTGCCCAATGCCACCCAGTCTCCCCAGCGCAGGCGTAACTGATGCCACTGTACTCGATGCTCGTTGGGACTAGTAAAACCCCGAACAGTCATTGCACTGGCGATTTGTTCAGCGCGTAACAGGAGATTTTCCAAGAGTCGCTCAGAAACCATCAACCAAACTTGAAGGCTTTTGCGGATACCCAGCTTTTGCCAGTTGATAGCGCGGGTGCGTACAGAACGCGCTAAATTCTGCACTTCTTCCAAGACTAGGGGAATGAAGCGCAACGATAGAGTCAAGGTGAGGGCAATTTCAGTGACTGGTACGTTAAAACGTCGTAAGGGTCGCATCAAGCTCTCCAAACCAGCCGTAATTTCTTCCGGCGCAGTAGTGAGCAGGAATAGAGTGCTGCTGTAGATTACAGTAAATAGCAGCGTGCTGACGCGAATGGCCAGATCTAGCGACCGGCGAGTAATGGTGAGATTCAGCAGTCCCTGATGTAAGTGGTATAAGACGTAGTCGTAGGCAGTCGGCTGAGGAAACTTGAGATTCTCGGCTGGGAGTCGCGGCTGGGGACTGATATCGAGTCCGTCAGGGGCAAATAAGGCGACAACGAACACAAAAAAACTCAACATCAACAGCCAACCCATTTGCTGACGCCACACGCGCAAGGGAATCGCCGCCGAGAGAGTTAGCAGCACCAATAAAACTGCCAGTGTCACACGCCAGTAAGGGTTCGCCAACAGAGGCGCAGCTAAAAAGCTCATGAGCCAGAAAAATTTAACCCTAGAGTCCAGGTGATGCAACCAAGTGACGGGTTGTTCCAAGTACAGCCCTAGGGGTAGCGATCGCAGTAAATCCATGTTTAGTTATTGGTTATTGGTTATTAGTTATTGGTTATTAGTTATCGATCGCTGATCGTGGGGTATTGGTCATCGACAAACAACAAACAACAAATAACAAACAACAAATCAAACGCGAGTAGCTCGATTGGCGTTACTCTGAGCATTCCCCACCTCACGAACTTTTTTGCCTCGCCATAGTATGCGTAGCGGTGTACCCGTAAAGCCCAACTGCTGGCGGAATTGGCGCTCGATATAACGACGGTAGTTGTCATTAAATCGTTTCGGCTCGTTGACAAATAAAGCAATCGTCGGTGGTTGACTCGCTACTTGAGTCCCGTAGTAAATTTTGCCCTGACGCCCTTGCCGATTGGTAGGGGGAGAGTGCCAGCTGACGGCGTCTTGTAACACTTCATTAATTACCGAGGTACTGACGCGACGCTGGTGTGCCGCCGCCGCCGCATCGACTAAATCCAAAATCTTTTCAACTCGCTTGCCAGTCAGAGCGCTGACAAATATCATTTCTGCCCATTCCATGAAGTTGAGTCGGTCTTGGACAAGCTTTTCGTATTCATAGATGGTGTAGGAATCTTTTTCAACCGCATCCCACTTGTTGACGACGATGACAGCAGCGCGTCCTTCTTCTGCGATTCGCCCTGCTAGTTTTTGGTCTTGCTCAGTGACTCCATCTACAGCGTCAATCACCAGTAACACCACATCCGATCGCCGAATTGCTTTGAACGCTCGATTGATGCCAAAAAATTCCGGGCCATATTCCACGTTTTTCTTCTTGCGGATTCCGGCAGTGTCGATCAGGCGATAGATTCTGCTCTCAGTCCCTTGTTCTAAGTCACCCGATCGCTCTACAACCATATCAATCGCATCGCGGGTGGTACCAGAAATCGGACTCACTATCGAGCGATTCTCACCCGTTAGAGCGTTCAATAAGCTGGACTTACCAACATTGGGGCGTCCGACGATCGCGACTTTAATTTCTGGCGCTTCTTCGACCGTATCGACGGTTGGGAGATGAGCGATTAGAGCGTCGAGCAGTTCGCCCGTCCCATTGCCATGAATCGCCGAGACGGGGTAAGGTTCGCCTAAGCCAAGTTCCCAAAACTCGACAGCCTGGATGAGTCCTTGTTGCGGTGACTCGCATTTGTTGACGGTGAGGAGAACGGGTACGGGTTGTTGGCGCAACCATTCTGCGATCGTTTCATCAGCCGCCGTTGGACCTTCTTGACCATCTACCACAAAGATGGCAGCACTTGCTTGGGATAGCGCTGCCATGGCTTGTTCTCGAATCAGGGGCAAAAACTCGGTATCGTCATCAAAGACTAACCCCCCAGTATCGACAATCAGGAATTCGCGATCTTGCCAAAAACCAGGATGATAGGTGCGATCGCGTGTCACTCCCGGCTCGTCATGCACAATTGCAGTGGTCGCACCTGCCAAACGATTGACAAACGTAGATTTGCCCACATTTGGGCGTCCAATAACAGCAACAATTGGCAAGACCATAACCGCATTCCTTGAGCCAGCGCGAGAAAACTACCAGACGCAAAAACTTGCGCCGGTACTCCTTCATTCTAGCCAGCAACTGTCGCAGCCTCATCTAACCACGATGAGCGCAATCCTGATGGGGTTGTTGGTGTATTTCGATCCACTTTTACCTTACTGGCCTGAAGATGCACCACCGAGTGAGTGCTTGAGCAATCCGAAAAGCGATCGCACCAAGCAGTTGCGGAAAAAGATGTTGTGAAGATACGTCTGGCGATTTTGCGATCGCCCTTCATCTCCAATCCCCTTTTAAACTCGGTAATAAGACCGATACCAAGCTACAAACCGTTCAACTCCCACTTCAATGGGTGTATTAGGTCTAAAGCCAACCTCTGCGATGAAATCCTCAACATCTGCATAAGTAACTGGAACCTCCCCTGGCTGCATCGGCAACATATTTGTTACAGCCTTCTTACCCAAGCAATTTTCCAAAACTTCAATCAGTTGCATGAGTTCTACAGGTTGATTGTTGCCAATGTTATAAATTTTATTCGGTGCCGAACGAGCTAAGTCGGTAGACTGAAGAGGAATTTTATCCATCACTCGGATTACGCTTTCAATGACATCATCAATATAAGTAAAGTCCCGTTTCATGCGACCGTAATTAAATACATCAATGGGCTGTCCTGCTAAAATTGCTTTTGTAAATAAAAACATAGCCATATCTGGACGACCCCAAGGTCCATAGACGGTGAAGAATCGCAAGCCTGTTGTAGGCAAGCTATATAAATTGCTATAACTATAAGCCATGAGTTCATTAGCTCTCTTCGTGGCAGCGTACAAACTGACAGGACAATCCACATTGTCCTGCACAGAAAATGGAATTTTCTGATTAGCTCCATACACAGAACTAGAAGAAGCAAAGACTAAGTGGTTCACATGGAAGTGACGGCAACCCTCAAGGATATTTAGAAAACCCACTAAGTTAGTATCGGCATAGACATGGGGATTCTGTAGAGAGTAGCGAACGCCAGCTTGAGCAGCTAGATTGACAACTACCTCGAAGCGTTGCCGCTCGAACAGTTGTGCTATTCCTTCCCGATCGGCCAGATCTAGCTGGTAAAAGCTAAATTCTGGTTGCTTCTGGAGTTGAGCGAGTCGGTCTTTTTTTAGAGATACATCGTAGTAAGAATTCAGATTATCAATACCAACAACTGTGTTACCTCTATCCAATAGCTGTTGACTTAGGTGAAAACCAATAAAGCCCGCTGCACCGGTGACTAAGACTTTGCTCATACTTCTTCCTCCATAAACTTGCCTGAGAGGCGACTCGATCTCGAAGACTCAAACTGCTCCTGTAGACTATAACGGTACTGAGTCACCCCTGTCACTTTTGAGGCTAGAGCCTCAATGTTGGTTTATGCAGAACCTGCCCCTGTAGAACTACACTCACATAGAACTGAATTGCTATCTAGAACTTGGATGATTTGAGCTACTGGTCAGTCAACTGGTATCATCTCTTCAACAGCTTGGGATAGCCGAGTTTGAAAACGCTGCCGATGTTTTAACTTGAGGAACGGGCGAAGGATTGGCTCAAATGAGTTAGTTACCTGATGCTTCACTGGAACAGAGCGCAGACGCTTCAACTGCTAGGCAAATGGCTGAAAATCCCTTTGAACGCTCCACGGCATAAGTTTGTGGGCTTTCTCTGCAATTTTCTGTAAATTAATTAACTGAGCTACGCATATTAAGGATTTTGGTTGTGACCCCACAAGAGTTTGGTCTATTGGTTATCTCAATGGCTGCTAGTATACTGGGACAATTTTATCTGAAGGCAGGAGCCCTCAAGTTAGGAAAGGTTACTGTTAGTAATTTCGTCGGTCATGTTCTCGGTATCGTGTTTACGCCAGAGTTAGTAGCTGGCTTGGTCTGTTATGCTTTAGGCGCAATTACTTATATTTTGCTGCTAACCCGTGTCAAACTCAGCGTTGCTGGTCCTGCCGCCGCCTTAGTTTACGTTTTCTCTGTTCTCGTCGGCTACTTTGTTTTTCATGAGGCAATCCCTGGAAATCGTATCGTTGGCATGGGCTTGATAGTCTGTGGAGTAGTTCTGATAGCTTGGCAGCGATAAGCCACGCGAGTGAAATTAGAGAAATTTCTGTAGAACTTCAGCAGTAGCCAGTCCAGTTTTTGCCCAGCTAAATTGACTGCTACGGTTGAGTCCGAGGTCGCGCAACTGCGATCGCAATTTCGCCTCTGTTGCTACAGCTTCCATCGCTTCAGCAATCTCTCCCGTCTCGTAAGGATTGATGAGAAAGGCTGCATCACCAGCAACTTCCGGTAACGAGGAGAGGTTGGACGTAATAACTGGGGTGCCGCAAGCCATAGCTTCTAAGACAGGGAGTCCAAAGCCTTCCCAGAGAGTGGGAAAGACCAATGCGATTGCTTGGTTAATGAGGGTTGGTAGGTCATTATAGGGGACGTAATCGAGAAACTTAACGCGATCGCTGACACTCAGTTGCTCGACCTGTGCTTGTAGTGTAGGCGTGTATCGCTGATCGGGGGGGCCAGCAATCCACAGTTCGCAGTCTCGACGGCTTGGCATAGTAGCAAACGCATCAATTATGCGGTGCAAATTTTTGTAGGGGTCGTGGCGTCCGATGTAGAGAAAATAATTGCTAGTGGGTAAATCTAGGAAACGAAAGTGCTGGGCGTCGTGGGCGAGGAGGATGGGGGTAATTTTTTCAGAGGGGATGTGGAAGAAGTGATTGATGTCTTTCGCTGTCGCGATCGAGTCGCAGAGGATGTGTTGCGCTTGGGCGAGAACGCGGGGGAGGTAATAGCGATGATAATTGGTTAGCGGAGAGCGAGGATTGGGAAAGCGCAGGGGAATCAGATCGTGGACGGTGACGATGTAGCGGCAATGGGTTAATAGGGGACCTTCAGGAAGAGGGGAGAAAATCAGACGCGATCGCAGCTTGTTGTAGATTCGCGGTAACTGTAACTGAGTCCACAGCAGGCGTCGGAGATGACCTTTACTGCCTTGGTCGGGGGTGAGATTGGAGGGAACCGGATAGCAAGGAGTATTTGCGATCGCTTTTGCCGTTAATAGAGTGGGATTAAGCGATCGTAGATGAGGTACTAAATTGCTGGCATAAGTAGTTATGCCAGTGGGCTTAGACGATAGAACGGATAAATTGATTAACAAATGACTGAATAATGATTCCTCCAGATTGCTCATACCAAAAGTGATTTGTAGGCTTTGAGAGTTTCCTGTGCCGTTCTTTCCCAAGAATATAATTTGGCTCTTTCTTTACCTTTGCCGATCAATTCGGCGCGTAGCTGAGAATCACCGATCGCCTTCAGAATCGCATCTGCCAGACTAGTTGAGTCATCGGGGTCAACGAGTAAAGCTGCATCTCCTGCTACTTCAGGCAGTGAGGATGTATTAGACGTGATAACCGGAGTTCCCAGCGTCATTGCTTCTAAAACAGGCAGACCAAATCCCTCGTAGTGGGAAGGATAAACGAATGCGTCTGCTTTTGAGTAAAACAAGGCGACGAGTTCATCACTTAAGTAGTCGAGGTGGTGAATCTGATGGCTCCAAGGAGAATTTTCAATAGCAGCGAATATGGGTTCGTAGTGCCAACCCTTTCTTCCAATCAGAACCAAGTGATGCTCTATTTTATGCTTTTGTTTTAATCGGTTAAAGGCTGCAATGATGCTAGCAATATTTTTTCTCGGTTCGATTGTACTGACAAACAGCAGGTATGGGATTGAAAAGTCATAGTCAACAGATGCTTTGATCATTTCTGACTGCTCCTCTGATAAATACCCTGAAGAGTAGCGACTCGCTAGAGGTGTTACGTAAACACGGTTGGGGTCTACATCCAGATATTCGACTACATCTCTTTTAGAGCTTTCTGAGATGGTGATAACTAAGTCTGTCCACTCTAAGCATTGCCGAATACGCTTCTCGTATTGTTGCACAACCGAGTCAATATAATCGGAATACTTGATAAATACTAGGTCATAAATGTTAATGATTCTTTTGCTATTTCTGCAACAATAAACTGAATAATTTGTTCCTTGAACAATATCTGGATAGTCAAATCGTTGCTCCAAGTAACCAGAAATTAAGCGGTTTGGGGACAAGGATAATAAGAGGCTAGAAAGCCTAATTGGTATTGGTACCACATAAGTATTTGGAAATTGATTGATTAATTTTGGAACCGATAAATTACCGATAAGCCAGTTTTTTAAACCGGGCTGATAAGCAATGCCTAGCTGAAATTCTTCTCGAACTTGCAGTTTGTGGAGCGAGTCAATTAAATTAGCAACATAAAGACCAACTCCGCTAGGTTTTGGTTGGATGGGTGTTGCATCAACGACAACCTTTAACATGCTTAACCCGATACTTTTCCATCCGTCAGTTCTTTGAGATCGTGTTCTACCATGACTTCAACTAATTGCTGGAACGAATAGTGTGGTGTCCAATGCAGTTGGTTTTTAATCTTATCAATGCAGTCGACTAGCTGTACGGGTTCATCAGGTCGGTAGAAAGCTGGGTCTACAGAAACGTAATCTTGCCAGTTTAGACCAACACAATTGAAAGCACATTCGACTAGGTCTTTAACCGCGTGGGTTTCACCGCTAGCAATGATATAGTCATCCGGTTGTTCCTGTTGCAGCATCATCCACATGGCGTAAACTGCATCCTTGGCATAACACCAGTCTCGACGGGCATCTAGGTTACCCAATTTTAACTCGTTGGCAAGACCGAGTTTAATCATCGCTGCGGTACGAGTGATTTTGCGAAAGACAAACTCTGTACCGCGTCGGGGAGATTCATGGGTGTAGGTAATGCCGCAGCAAGTGTAGAGGTTGTACTGCTGCCGATAGTTAATTGTCATCCAGTGGGCATAGGCTTTGGCGACGCCGTAGGGGTTGCGGGGACGGAAGGCGGTACGTTCAGTTTGAGGTGATTCGTCGGGTTGACCAAAGACTTCGCTACTGGAGGCTTGGTAGAAACGAGTGTCGGGTTTACAGCGACGGATAGATTCGAGGAGGCGAGAGACACCGATAGCAGTGTATTCGGCGGTAAGGGCGGGTTGTGTCCAGGAGATGGGGACGTAGCTTTGGGACGCAAGGTTATAAATTTCGTCGGGTTGACATTCTGCAATGACATCCATCAGCGAACATTGATCCAGAAGGTCGCCGGAGAGAATTTGGATACGGTCTGAGAGGTGACTGATGCGGCTAATGTTACTAGTGCTAGAACGACGGACTAAGCCGAACACTTGATATCCTTTGTCGATGAGAAGCTCAGCTA
>DATNPC010000950.1:0-19901 GCA_036703375.1 Allocoleopsis sp. | reverse complement strand
ACGGCTTTGGAGGGAACGGCTAAACTGCTGCTGGATGAGGTGGCAATTGCCGCTCGTAAAAACATCCCAGGCCGCAACAATTTTTCTGCGGGTAAATCGACTTTAACCGTGGCTTGACGCGATTGTTCGTCCACCATCGGTTCGATTTCTCGTACTTTCCCAATGAGTTTGAGATTGCGATCGGTATCCGAAGTAACGGTTACACTTTGTCCTGGGCGAATTTGCGGTAACTGCGTTTCTGGTACTTTCAATAAGAGCTCCAAACGCCCGTTTTGGATAATCGTAAAGAGTTTGGTTGAGGATGAACTGACATCTCCCACCCGTGCATTGCGTTGGGCTACCTTACCGCTGACAGGAGCAACCACCACGGTATCTTTAAGTTGTGCCGTTACTGCCTGCATTTGTCCTTTGGCTTGCGCGAGTTGAGCTTCGGCTTGAGTAATTTCCTCCGGACGAGAACCCGCACGCAGTTGCTTGAGTTGCTGTTCGGCTTCTCTAGCAGCAGCGGCTAACTGATCGACTGCTGGATTGTTGGTGTTTCGAGCCTGTTCTAAACGTTGTTGAGCTTCCGCTAGACTGGCTTGGGCGCTGCGATAATCGCTCAATGCCTCATTAAAACGGTCTTGAGATACAGCGCCTTGACGGGCTAAGGAGTCGTAGCTTTTGTAGCGATTTTCTGCCAGTGTTAACCGCGCTTGCGCGGAGGACACTTGGGCTTGGGCTTGGTCGATTTCTCTGGGAATACTCGCTTGCGACTCCCTCAAACGAGCTTGGGCTTGGTCAAAACGAGCTTGGGCTTGGGCAATTTCTTCTTGGCGAGAACCCGTCCGCAGTTGGGATAAACGAGCTTCTGCTTGGGCAACGGAGGCTTTAGCCTGCATCAACTGCGCTTGAAGAACGGCGTCATCGAGGCGTACCATCACCTGTCCCGCCTTCACCACATCACCTTCGTCTACCAAGACTTGCTTAATCTGTAAGCCGGTTGCTTGCGCCGATACCGGAATCATTTCAAACGCCGCAACGCTACCTGTCGCCTCTAATGTCTGGTCAACACGGGAGGGTTCTACCGCTGCCACTGTAACGCTTTGAGCCTGGGCTGGTGATTTAGCAGTCGGTGCTTTCTGGGCAGGCGCAGCAGGTTGTCGAGGACTCAGGACACGCATTCCGCCTACAGCCAGGAGGACGCCAACACCAATGCCAATCAACATACCCCGTCCACCCGAAAGCCAGTGACGACGGCTTTCCGATATAGGGACTGACACTGAATCCGGTTCCTCAAGGACAGGCTCAGTGACAGCAAATCCATTTAACTGTGAGGTTTCTTGCTCAGGAACTTTGTTTGCCACTGCTGCTCCTTCGTGACAGGTTAGGTCTTTATGTAAAGAAAAGTTTATTTTTGTACTCTTATTTTAAGGTAACGAAGCTTAACTCAAGCGAGGATTCACCCTGAAAAACTATGGCTTATCAGGTTGCGATCGCTATTTCCAACCTGAAAGCATTATGGACTTTGTTGAAGAAAAATGACGTTTAATATACTAAAGCATTCCAGAATTTAGCAAAAGCACCTGCTGATGAAGACGGTAGGTGAGTTGATACCGTTCGCCTAGACGACTTAGCATCGTTCAACTGTCTTAGGGCAAGGTCAAACACCTATAAGCTAGCTTACCGATCCAGACTACGCTCTCACTTCACCAACTCAGCTCACCCATTTGGGCGATTCAAACTCACCCGATCGGTTCACCCATTAGCAGGAAGCGCCCAAAGCAGTAACCAGGTCATCGTGAACCGATTTGCGATCGCTAGTCACTCTGAGTTCAATTTTCTTTACAAATAGGACTCAACAAAAATTTTAGGTTGAATTTCTAATCTTCAGAATTTCTCCATAATTTTCTCTTAGTTTTTTCCGTAACGCAGATAAAAGCTAGCCTCTACTGCAAAAGGGAGAAACTCATGAAAACAATTTTGCTCATCGAAGATAACAAATTTCCTCATTCAAAGTTTTGTCAATTACTCTTGACAAGAGGTTATCAAGTAATTTCTGCTGAAAATGGTTGGATGGGTTTAGATATGGCGATTGAACTCCAACCCGACTTAATTATTTCGGATATGAATACACCCTGCCTCAGCGGAGATGAAGTTCTCAAAATATTACGAGCAAACTTTAAAACAGCTCATATTCCTTTCATTTTTCTGACTTCTGAAACCAATAGTAATCGGCGCTCTTCTGCCTTGAAGCTGGGGGCAAATGCTTATTTAACAAAGCCCTTAAAAACTAGTGATTTATTTAATACTATTGCAGCTCAATTGCAAGAACATCAATTTTCTTGTCCGAAAGCTGTCTGATTGAGTAATCAACTATTTTCCAGGAGGATAAAAAGACTCGTCACTCCTTGTTAATTGAATATAACCATCTTTAAGCTGAGAGAACTTTGGAGAAACGTAGTTTTAAGGTCTTGTAAAACAACCGATCAGAATCTCCCTGTGCTTTAGCCAGTGGAGAGTTAACACAAACGCTAATCATCAATTTTTATATCAAGCTTTTGACCGTATCACAGGTGTGTTCTGCATAAGTCCCCCTTAAGTCAGAGATATATCCAGTTGAGGGAACTACTCGTCTATCTCTTAAGGGGTACCTCTTATGCAAAAGAATCACCGAAACTATCTATCGATCGCAGCGGTCATCTGTTTAACTTCGCTTCCTTTCGGTGCGAGTTTGACAAGAGCTACTGTAGTACCCATTACTCCTATACAAGACAGTGGCATTCAACTATCCACTTGGACTACGCCACCTCACACGCCTCAACTCATTGCGGGAGTGCAACGCACCTATAGCCTTCAATTACTCTCTCTAATTAATGCTGAACGTCAAAAAGTTGGTGCCCCTCCTCTGAGAATTAACCTTAAATTAACTCAAGCCGCGCTGAGGCAATCTCAGGATATGGCAATCCACAACTTTTTCTCCCATACTGGCTCTAATGGTTCTAAATTTTCAGATCGAATTAGCGCCGCAGGCTACAATTGGAGCGCCGCAGCGGAAAATATAGCAGCTGGACAATCCACCCCGACGGCAGTCTTTCAATCATGGCTGAATAGTCCCCCACACAAGGAAAATATGCTCAATGCCCAATACACAGAAGTTGGTTTTGGTTACGCCTATAATAGCCAATCCACCTATCAAACCTATTGGACAGCCGACTTTGCCAAACCTTAATTAATTCTCTCGTTTAACAGCACTCTCATGCCAATGACCCAGCAGAAAGTCTGATAGCAGCGTCAACAACACGTAGATAATCACACCCAACGCTGTAGTCAGAAATAAAGCAGCAAACATGCGAGGAATTTGTAAATTGTAGCTTGCCATTAAAATTTGATAGGCAAGACCCGATCGCGCTCCTCCAGTACCCGCCACAAACTCGGCTACGACAGCACCAATTAGCGCCAATCCTCCACTAATTCGCAATCCTCCTAGGAAATAAGGCAATGCACTGGGTAGGCGAAGATAAAGTAAACTTTGCCAGCGAGATGCTTTATAAAGTTGAAATACATTGCTCAGATTATGGTCAACGCTGTTGAGTCCTAGAGTTGTGTTGGAAACAATCGGGAAGAACGCGACAATCCAGGCACAGACGACCAAAGCGGCAAAGGTATTGTTCTTGAGCCAGATGATGATTAAAGGCGCGATCGCAACAATTGGCGTCGTTTGCAAAATCACGGCATAGGGGAAGAAACTGCGTTCGATCCACTTACTCTGAGTAAACAAAATTGCCACCACCAGTCCTGAAATAATCGCAGCAATAAAAGCCGCGACTGTAATTTGCAGCGTAATGACCAGTGCCGGAAATAATGTATTCCAATCGCTAATCAGCGTTTGTAGCACTAAAAAGGGGCCTGGTAGTAAATAGGGTGGCATCTTCGTGACTCGCACGAAGATATCCCAAGCTAGGATAGCTAAAATCCCAACGACTACCGGAGCAATCGCTTCGGCAGAAGCTATTTTTTTGAGCCCAGGTACCTGAATGAGGTGATTGGAATCTCTACGTTTAGCGGCGTACATGTTTAATTTTAATTTTTAGAAATCTAGATTAATAGAAGTTGTTAAATTCATTAGTTTTAAGGGCATGGCATTACCAGGCTCTTACCCAAGAATTGCAGGTTAAAGAATCTGTGTCCCTTATCTTTTTTTTGTTCATCAGTTCAGAACTTCTCAAAAGGGTGGTAAAATTGCAAGATGAGTATGTAATGATGGCTCTTTTTTTACTTTCTTACATCATATTGGCAATTTCAGGGGGAATGCCTTTTACGGCTTCTGTCAGACGCGCAGAAATCTCGCGGCAATACTCGTTACACAGTCGAGACGTGCGAAACTCTTCCGTGCGGGGATAGGGCGCATCAATAGTAACATCCGCCACGACTCGTCCCGGACGCGGAGCCATCACAATCGCTCGATTGGATAAGTACACGGCTTCGTAGATGTTGTGAGTGACAAACACCGTCGTCCAGTGGTGTTGCTGCCACAAATTTAGCAAGTCGCCGTTGAGTTTACTGCGAGTCATCTCATCCAACGCGCCGAAGGGTTCATCCATTAACATGATGTTGGGCTGAGTCACCAGGGCTCTTGCGATCGATACGCGCATCTTCATCCCACCAGATAGTTCGCGAGGGTAGCTGCGTTCAAATCCTGTCAAACCGACTAGGTTAATTGCCTCTTGCACGGTAATGCGAGACTCTCGTTTGGAGACACCCGCTAATTTCAACGGCAGGCGGACATTCTCAACCACGTTTGCCCAAGGCATCAGTGCCGCGTCTTGGAATACGAAGGCTAGTTCTGGCTTTTGATACCTGTCGCCAAACTCAATACTGCCAGACGTCATCTTGCCCAAGCCTGCAATCAGGCGCAGCACCGTACTCTTGCCGCATCCAGACGGCCCAACCAAGCTAATAAATTCACCCTCACCGATTGTCAGGGTCATGTCTTGTAGGGCTACGGTACCGTTGGAGTAAATTTTACTAACATGATGGATTGCGATCGCGTAGCGGGATGTAGTGTCGTGCTGCGCTGGAGAGTGATTCGCAGGGCGAGAATTCATACAATATTTAAGATTCGGGATTTTTTTGGATACTAACATCAATGCCCAGAGCATCGTTGTAGATGCAAATCTCTCGTTAGAAAATAGTCCTCCAGCAATAGCTTTAGGATTTCTTGTGCGCCTCTACCCCTTTATTGACGAATTTTAAGGTAAACGCTTGTTTGTAATCGGTGTCTTTCTTAAATACGCCTTGTGCTGCCATGCCATCGAAGAACGATTTCCAGCGAGCGTCTGTCATCGCTCCAATTCCCAACTTTTGTGCGTCGCCTGAAGTGATAATGCCATATTTTTTCAAGCTCTCCAGCCCATATTTAAGCTGCTCGTCCGTCATTTCTGGATTATCTTTTTTAATTAACGCATTACCCGGTGCTGGATTTTCCAAGTAGCTGTACCAACCTTTAATCGAAGCATCGACAAAGCGTTGCACTAAATCAGGGTTTTTCTCAACTAGTTCTTTCTTAGTTTCAATCGTCGTCGCGTAGGGAGTATAGCCGTTGTCTGCAAGTAGGATAACTACAGGGTCAAACCCTCCCTGCTTTTTA
The DNA here is from genome assembly GCA_036703375.1 of Allocoleopsis sp. Classification (GTDB taxonomy): domain Bacteria; phylum Cyanobacteriota; class Cyanobacteriia; order Cyanobacteriales; family Coleofasciculaceae; genus DATNPC01. The sequence continues at coordinate 14,272 of DATNPC010000950.1, read as the reverse complement.
ATCGCTAAGGGTTCAGATGTCACATATCCCTGTTGGACGGACATTTTATCGGCTAAGAAAGGGCCGGGATTAAAGTTGTAAGGACGCTTTTGGTCGTCTGTAAATTTATACTTCGCTTTTAGGAACGGCCAGTACGTCGTGTTAGCAGCCGCAGAAACTACGATGGGTTTTCCTTTCAGCTTTTCTAGGGCATCATTGCCTACACCAGGATGAGCAATTAGCACTTGCGGGTCTTTTTGGAAAATAGCTGCTACCGTAATTTTAGGAATTCCTTCTTCGATCGCTTTAATGGCATCCGAACCATAGCCCATGAAGAAATCAACCGCACCTCCCATTAGCAACTGAGTGCTATTAGCTTGCGGCCCACCCATCTTAATCGTGACATCTAAACCATGCTCTTGATAAATTCCCGTGGCAACAGCTTGGTAAAAGCCACCATGCTCAGCTTGAGCAAACCAGTTCGTTCCATAGGTAATTTTATCAAGTTTACCTGTAGCAGCCGAGTTAGAGTTTGGGGAAGCATTTTGTGATGGCGCTTTACTGGTAGTATTAGAGCAGGCTGCAATGATACCCGATCCAATTGCCAGAGAACTGTATTGGATGAAGTTGCGACGATTAATTCGATATTTTTTACTCATACACTTATCACAAATAGGACTGGAGATAGGGACTAAACTTCAAAACCTTAGTCTATCGGTTATTAATTTTATCTCTTTGTATCAGATAATACTGAAATATTAATGGATTAAAAGGTGGGAGATAGCCATATTCCAGTTCTCCTTCTTCCAACATAGGGGAGAAGGGGTTAAGGCATGAACACTACTCCTCAGTGACATGCGCTCTTAGACCTATCGCAAAAATTGCCTTAAGAAGCAGTCGTAAAAAATTCAACGATCGCGTCAACAAATCTCTCAAAAGAACTGTAGTCTTTCGCAACAATAGAAACCTTGACACCCAGCTTTCCAGCATTAGCTGCTGTATACGGCCCAAAACAAGCGATAACACAATGTTCGTAATCACTGGTTGAGTTGACCATACTCAAAAAACTTTCCACTTCCGCTGTACTACTAAACGCGATCGCATCTATCAGTCCTTGACGAATCAGGTTTAACTCAACTGTATAACTACTTTTCTCCAAACACCGCGTAGTATACGTGGGAACGCGAGTGACATTCATCCCCAATTGCGTTAAATCTGAAATAAATTTGGGGACAACATTCGGTTCTGGTATCCCAACAACCACTGGAGCAGGAACTAAGATTGTTTGTCTGTAAATATTAGGAATTTGAGAAAGCTCAGCCACGATTCCTTGCGGACTAGATTCTTGCGGAACCAACTCAACTCTTCCACAAAGAGCAGATAGCCGCTCCGAGTCTTTTCCAATCGCACACAGTTGACAATGTTCCAGTTGAGATATAGGAATATCCAAAATATTCATTCGATGAAAAAATGCCTCGATTCCGTTTCTACTCGTAAAGGCAATCCAATCAATTTGATTGATTTGTTGTAGGATGTTATCTAACTCGGCGTAGTCTTCCAGGAGACAGGTTTCAATGGTGGGCATCAATATCGGAAGCCCACCTTTGTTGACGAGCTGTGCGGACAATCTGGCAGCGTAATTTCGAGGAGCTGTTATTACAATTCTCTTGCCGTACAGAGGTAGTTTAGTGGAAGGGGTTAGCAGGTCAATTTCTAGAGGGAGCATAATCCGAGAGAAATTTAGAAAACTTCATGCTCAAGGTAGGATACAAATAGTAATGGGTAATCGGGAAGAAGTTCCAATTACCCATTACCTATTACCTATTACCCTTTATCCTCTATTCCTCTCGATCAACCGAACAGGTCAAGCTCATCGGGAACAGGTAGACTTTCAAGATGCGATACCGTTGCACTCAACCGCTCTTGGAGCTGAACGATCGCTGTTTCTATGGCTTTAACGGTTTGTGCTTCCGGTTTTGCCGTGTCTAGCATTGCCTCGATGTCCGCGATCGCTTTTTCTACCGGATTGAGGTTCAGGTCTAGCGCAGGCGGTAGATTCTCCAGACAGATTTCCATCGCACTCAGTTGAAAATAGGCATCCGCGCCAGCATCCTCTCCTTCCGAGCGAATCACATCTGCAACTTGCGCGATTCCAGTTTCGATCTGCTCGATCGCTTGGGTTTCCGGTCGAGCATTGAACTGTTGAGTTAATGTCTCTAGGTGAGTATGACTGTCTGTGACGGCTTGCTCGATCTTGTCAAAATCGACATCTGGAACCGTTGCCAGATCGCCGAGGCGCATGGTAATCGTATTGAGCTGCTGTTTCAGCGGAGGTAACACCTGTGCGGCTTGCTTAACCGCTTTGGTTTCGGGTCGCTCGTTGAACTGTTTGTATAAAGCAATCAGTTGCTCCTCCACCTCTGAGAGTTCGCCATCTTCACTCGGAAGATTAATCTTTGAGGGTGCTGCTGCCTTATCGGGACGTGCAGCGACAGTGTCCGGCTGGACAGTCATTTCAGCGAGTGCTGACTTGCTCTCGAACGCTCTTGGGGCAGGTTCGGGAGTGAGCGTAACACCACTTAGCTGAGTTGAGAAATCGGCAAGCGCCTGGTCTACATTACTAAAATCAGCGGGCTGTACGGTTGGGAGATGATCGAGGCGTTGGCTAATAACATCGATCTGCTCAGCCAACTGAACCATCGCGCCTTCCATTTGCTCGATCGCGCGAGGTTCTGGTCGAGTGTTGAACAGTTCGTGCAAACTCTCCAACTGAGTGCGCGTATCTTCGAGTCCTTGCTCGATGCCGCTGAGGTCAACCGTTTTTGCCGTGGGTAAACAATCAAAACGTAGTTTTAAGGTTTCCTGTTGCTGCGTCAGGTGCGAGAGGGCCTGTTCCAACTGTTCCAGGGTTTGGGTTTCTGGTCGGGTGTTGAACTGTTGGACTAGACTATCAAGTTGACGGCGAATATCTGCGCTGGTTTGCTCCACACCACTGAGGTCAACCTCTTGGGGAGTGGGTAGCCGATCGAGGCGTTGTGTAACAGTATCCAACTGTTCTCTCAGTTGTGCGATCGCTTGCTCTACACTCGTGAGATCGACTTCGGTGGGCGCGGGTAACTGCTCGATGCGCTGCGTCAAGTCATTAAGTTGTTGAGCCAGTTGAGCGATCGCTTGAGCTTCCGGTCGAGTGTTAAACTCTTGATTTAAACCCTCCAGTTGCTCTCGCAGTTGTGCTAGCGATTGCTCAATTCCAGTCAGGTCAACGGGTTGGGGAGCTGGTAATTGCTCGAACCGTTGGGTGAGAGCATCCAATTGACCTCGGAACTCTGACAGCGATTGCTCTACACGGGTCAGATCGACCTCGGTTGGTGCAGGTAAATGCTCGACGTGCTGCGTCAAGCCATTGAGTTGTTGTGCCAGTTGGGCGATCGCTTGGGTTTCCGAGCGAGTGTTAAACTCTTGGTTTAGACCCTCTAGTCGCTCTCGCAGTTGGGTCAGGGATTGCTCAATTCCGGTCAGGTCAACAGGTTGCGGAGTTGGTAATTGCTCGAACCGTTGGGTAAGAGCATCTAATTGACTGCGAAACTCTGACAGCGACTGCTCTACACTCGTGAGATCGACCTCAGTGGGCGCGGGTAAATGCTCGATGTGCTGCGTTAAGCCATTGAGTTGTTGCGCCAGTTGGGCGATCGCTTGAGTTTCCGAGCGAGTGTTAAACTCTTGATTGAGTCCCTCCAATCGCGCTCGCAGTTCTACCTGCGATTGCTCGATACCCGTCAGGTCAACAGTTTGGGGCGCTGGTAACTGCTCGATCCGTTGCGTGACAGCATCCAGTTGACCTTGGAAGTGCGCGATCGCTTGCTCGATTCCTGCTAGGTCAACAGTTTGGGGAGTTGGTAACTGCTCGAACCGTTGCGTGACAGCATCCAATTGACCTCGAAACTCTGTCAGTACCGGCTCAATGCTCGCGAAGTCAGCACCTGCGGAAGCGGGTAAGCGATCGAGACGCGCCGTGACATCTTCCAGTTGTTGTGTCAGCTGTGCGATCGCCGCTTGGGTTTGTTCCAGGGCTTGGGATTCGGGTCGGCTGTTGACCTGCTGGTTGAGGGCGTAGAGTTGACCTTGCAGTTCTGCCAGCACTTGCTCAAATTCCGAGAAGTCAACGGGGGCGGGAGCGGATAAATTATCGAGACGTGCCGTGACATCGTCCAGTTGTTGAGTTAGCTGCGCGATCGCAGCTTGGGATTGTTCCAGGGCTGGGGCTTCAGGTCGGCTGTTGACCTGCTGGTTGAGGGCGTAGAGTTGACCTTGCAGTTCTGCCAGTACTTGCTCAAATTCCGAGAGGTCAACAGCAGCGGAAGCAGGGCCGCGATCGAGCTGTCCGGTTAAATCTTCGAGTTGTTGGGTCAGCTGTGCGATGGCTTCAGCTTCGGGTCGAGTATTAAACTGTTGAGTGAGGTTCTCTAGCCCAGTACCTAGTTCTACCAGCGCTGACTCGAAGACCTCGAAGCTACTGAGGTTAACTTCGGCTGGAGTGGATAAATTATCAAGACGACCCGTTAAGTCTTCTAGTTTCTGAGTTAGCTGTGCAATGGATTCAACTTCGGGTCGAGTGCTGAACTGTTGATTTAAGCTATCTAGCCCAGTACCGAGTTCTGTCAGCATTTGCTCGAATCCAGCCAAGTTCCCGCCTGTCGGCGCGGGCAAATGCTCTAAGCTCTGTCTCAGTTCGGTTATCTGCTGGGTCAGCTGTGCGATCGCGATCGTTTCAGGTCGAGCCGTAAACTGTTGGCTGAGGTCATCCAACTGCGCTTGGAGTTCTCCGAGGGCTTGCTCGAAGTTCGCGAGGTTAACCTCGGCTGGAGTGGATAAACCATCAAAACGCCCGGTTAACTCTTCGAGTTGTTGAGTCAGTTGTGCGATCGCACTTTGGGATTGTTCGATCGCTTGCGTCTCAAGTCGGCTGTTAAACTCTTGGTGTAGGGTTTCTAACTGAGAGTTGATATAAGCGATTACTGGCTCTATTTCATTAACATCAGCTTCTTTTGCCGCAGGCAGACTATCGAAGCGGGATGTTAAAGTTTCTAGCTGAGAGTTAATATAGGCGATTGCTTGCTCGACTTCACTGAGATCGGTCTCGGTTGTCGCAGGCAGACTATCGAAGCGGGATGTTAGAGTTTCTAGCTGAGAGTTGATATAAGCGATCGAGCGATCTACTTCACCGAGATCGACTTCTTTTGCCGCAGGCAAATAATCGAAGCGTGAGGTGAGAGTATCGACTTGACCATTGATATCATCGATCGCTTGGACGATTTCGCTGAGGTCAACTTGGCTTGAGGTCAGTGAATTATCAAAACGCTGTGTGAGAGTTTCTAGCTGAGTATAAATGTCTGCGATCGCTTGCTCGAATCCAGTCGTATCAATGTCTGCCGTGCTGGGCAAGCGCTCGACTCGCCGTGTCAGTTCGTCCAGGTTCTTAGTCAGCTGCGAGATCGCGATCGTTTCGGGTCGAGCATTAAACTGTTGGTGCAGGTCTTCGAGATGCGTCGTGATGGCTGGCACCGTTTGGATTTGCTGATGTAGAGATTGAAGGGCATGATTGGTTTGAGCGATCGCGCTGGCGGTATATTCCTGCGTCTGTTGTTGGAATCGACGCCGATTCACTAGACTCAGCGCGAGAGCCAAAGTCAGGGGAGCGGCGGCAAAGCCCACCTGCTTTAACGCCACCGCCGCGACGGTACCCAAGACTGAGCCAACAAGGGAGACATTCTCGGCAATCTCTAGTCGTTGTGTTTCCATCTCTGTCTGTCGATAGTTGGGTATGTGTAGGTTTTAAGAGCGGTTCACAGTCAAGCAGGTACTGCCAACGGCGCTGGAAACTTTTCCTGACAGAGTCAAGAGCCGTTGCTAGATTTCAAGAACCAGCAGAACAAAGGTTTAATTTTGTTCGTTGATTGGTGGTTCTTGAGACATTCAACTTGTAGCGGGGCGAACTAAAGTCAGTGCATCTCACATTTGCAGAGATACACTGCTAGTACTTACCGATGAAGAACGTATCTGTCCGGATTTTTCGGCAGATTTATTTGCTGTAACTGAGATGCTCCTGTCTCACTCGTTTGGGGATAGCGAGGCTTTAGTCCCTAAAGCTTTTTGTCTCTCCCCTCTAGAACCATGAGATTACTGCCACCATAGCATAAGCCTTCAAGGGTCTTTATAAAGCCAAGGTGAAGACAACTCTATTGGTTCTCCCGTAGTTGTAGTGGAAATTCTTCTTAGATTCTAGGATTTCCACGTTTTGGAGTTTCCCACCCTGCTCGACAACTGTCTATGGCTAAGCATTTAGTGCATGTATTGCCGGACGGGAAGCTCAATAACAAACTCTGCTCCCTGCTTTTGTCCGGCAATACAGTACAATTTTCCACGGTGCTTTTCTACAATAATCTGATAGGCGATCGACAACCCAAGACCCGTTCCTTGGCCAATTGGCTTGGTTGTAAAAAAGGGATCGAATAACTTAGAGGTCTGTTCTTCGGTGATGCCGATACCATTATTGGCTATTCGGATAGCTAGCCACTCTCCCTCAATTTTTTCCGTGCGAATCCGAATCCAGGGTGAGGAGGGGAACGATAATAACGTCTCTTCTTCTTGGCTACTAAACTGCTCGTCAATTGCGTCGATCGCATTGACTAAAATATTCATAAACACTTGATTGAGTTGACCGGGATAGCACTCTACGACGGGCAACTGACCATACTCCTTAATGACTGCCGTCGCTGGATAATTGATTTTTTTAGCAAAGGGAGGTGCTTTCAAGCGATTTTGCAGCAGCATGAGAGTACTCTCAATCCCTTCATGGATATCGACTTCTTTCATGTCTGATTCATCCAACCGAGAAAAGTTGCGTAATGATTCAACAATCCGGTGGATGCGCTTTGCTCCTGCCTGCATGGAATCGAGGAGCTTCGGCATATCTTGAATGAGAAACTCTAGTTCAATCGCTTCTAGTTCAGCCTGAATGGTTGGTGTGGGATTGGGGTAGTGCTGTTGGTAAAGTTGGACTAGTCTTACTAAATCTTGTGTATAGTCTCTCGCGTGAATCAGATTGCCATAGATGAAGCTAACAGGGTTATTAATTTCATGTGCCACACCCGCCACCAACTGCCCCAAGCTAGACATTTTTTCGGTTTGAACTAATTGAGCTTGAGTACGTTGTAGTTTACGCAGAGTATTCTTTAACTTTTTCGTCTGCGCTCTGAGTAACGCTTCCGATTCTTGAAGGGCTTCTGCCACTCGCTGGCGCTCCGTCACTTCGGCGGCTAATTCTTGATTTTTCTGTGATAATTCCCGCGTGCGTTCTTGGACTCGTTGTTCGAGTTGGTCTTTCGCACTTTGAATCTCCTGAAATTTTTGCTCCAGTGTACCCGCCATGCACTGGAAGTTATCAATCAGGGCATTCATCTCGTCTATCCAACCACTCGGCCAGACAATGGCTTTGCGATCGAGTAACTTATCGGGTAAGTCGGTAGTGACTTGAGCCAGTTGCCAGATTGGCGTCGCAAACCAACGGCTGATCGTGTGGGCTAGGATAAGGACCAAGACAGCAATCAGCAACATGCTCCCCAAGCTTTTGATATAGAGATTTTGCAAGTAGCTAAAGTGCGGCTGAGTGGGCGCTGCAACAATGACTGTCCAAGGCAACGTTTCACTCGCTGGAGTTTTTCTGGCATAAAAGGAGTTTTTCCAGCGCACCATGCTGGGCATTTTGTCACCAACGGGTAACCATTGGTAAAGGTTGGGAGTGAAGACGCGAACTTCTCCCTTGTTGCGGTAGTTATAGGTTTGTAGGAGTGGTAAATTTTGACGAGTACTCGCGATTGCACGCTCTTGGCGATCGAGGAGAGTCACCTCTAATTCGCGATCGGAGATTAAGGATTGGAGAAGTTTTGCGATCGCACTGAGATCGCTCTGACTCACTATATAGCCTACAACTCGGTCATTACGACGGACTGGCACGCGTTGGATCAGTAGGGGAGACGAACTCCCATCGTCTGGTGCCACAACATCCAATGTTATAGCACTCGGTTTGACGTCTAACTCCTGGAAGCGAGTCCCACGTTCTCCAACCGGATAGGAGGCAATTGCAACACCCGCTTCATTCACAACAAACAGTTGCTGGAACATGGGATAGGTGCGCTGCAAAAGTTCTGTACTTTGTTGCAACGCGCTTGAGGCAGTCATATTAGAACTAGCTGCGATTTGAGCCAGTTGCTTAAGTGCATCCAGACGTTGTTGATGCCATAAACGCAATGTCACAACTACATTGATGGACTCGTGTTGGAGATTGGTTTGTATCGTTGTTTCGATGTTGCTCACAGCACTTTGGCTGTAGAGAACTGTAAGCGTTAGGGTAGGAAATAAAGCGCAGGCTACTAGCAGGTTAAATAAGGTCTGATGCAGAGATAAAGCCTTGACCGCTTTGGCATGAACCAGCCAGTTTGGGAGCGGTGAATAGGTGAGAATGAGGCTAGCAATCAGGGCGTTGAAGATGCCATTCACGGATTGCTTGAGCATGACCAGTACTACGGGTTGAGCTGGCACCTCCAAGACTCCAGCGTAGAATAACCACACTAGTGGCATACCAATCAAAACCCAGTAAAAGGCATCCGATAGTAATAAATTTCTCCGCTGACAGCGCACTCTCCAGCCGACGAAAAATGCTTCCAATATGAGGATAATGGCGGCATACGGATGCCCCCACAAAAAAAAGGTGTACAAACTCGCGATCGAAGCTGCAAGTGTTCCCCAGCTGATTCCATACAAGCAAGTGATGAGTAGGACAGCAATGCTGCCAAAGAGAAAATCTACGCCGAAGAAGAGTGGTAGATTGAAATAATTCCCGGCATACCCGGCTAGGCTCAGAAGTGCGAGCGCTAAGCCAGCGCTAGCCCGATTTTTAGAGCGAAAGATTGTTAATAGTCTTGAATTAGTAACAACTGTTCTGAAACTTTTACTCAGCATTTCTCTGCTAAATTTGCTGAATTGTATTGATAGAAAATCTGGGCTTAGTAAAAGTTTCACAGAATTAATAAACTATATTCCGATCGAAAAGTACTTTTCGACGTGCTTTAGTTTATCCAATAAAGTTGTTAAAACTTAGAGCTTTATCAAATCTTCAAGTACTAATAATCGCTTAAATCAGGTTTTGTCCCCTGTTTGAAGTTACCTTGAAGATTTTTACTTCCGTTTAAAGGAATTTACTCAAACTTTATCTATAAATTTTTGCTATCTAGCTTGAATCAACACTTAGAGTGAGAAGCTAGGTGGAGTACAGCTGGTTCAGCGAGTACTCTACCCAACTGATTTTAACAAGTTGTTTCCCCGATCGCGCTCCATCCAAATTTTCACACCGAGTCGGAGCGACTACTACGTCAGCGTCTCGATGATGGGTGTGCCATCGGCTTGAATCCAAGCAAGGCGAGTCACGCGACGATGACGAGCATACTCTCGAATTTCTGCGGGCGAGCGTCCGCCCAAATCCATCTCGACTCGCACTAAATGCTCGGAATTCCGGAGTTTTTGTGCGTAGGCAAAAGCGGCAGCTTCAACTTGGGGCGTTTGGGGAATGACTAACCAATCGCTGGCTGGAAGCTGGTGGGGCAACTGACTGCTAGAGAGTAAAACATAGTGAAGGTCTTCGATGAAGAGGGTAAACCCAATGCCGGGATAAGTTTCTCCTTGAGGATGATAAAGCCCTAGCAATTGGTCGTAACGACCTCCCCGACCCAACACTCTCTGCCCCGTTTCGGCGTCGCTGACGACTTCAAAGACAATTCCGGTGTAGTAGTCAAAGGTTTGAACTAAGCTGAGATCGAGAATTAACGGTAGGGGAGTAGCAGAACTCTCATGGAGTAGTTCGATTAGGGATTTAAGATTGTTAACGATTTGATGCTCGGATGCATCTAAATCGAGCTGGGAAACTTTTTGCAAAACGTCAGCAGGGCGTCCCCGCAGATCGAACAGCAACAAGGCTCGATCGCGTAATTCTGGGGAGAGGGGTAAAGTTTCTAGGGTAACGCGATCGAGTTGAGCAATTGCTTGGCGAACTTTGCCTTGGATGGGTTGGGGGAAGGGAGAAAAAAGCGATCGCGTTAATTGCGCTTCCCCTAGAATGAGGTACCACGGCTGTAAACTCAGCTGATTGAGGCAATCCGACACCAGCTGAAGAATTTCCGCATCGGCCAACACCCCTCCGACGCCCAGCAGTTCGACCCCTGATTGGTAAAACTCCAACTGCCGCCCGTGATGACCGACGGGCGGTCGGCGAAATACGTTGGCACTGTAGTAGAGTCGCTGGGGTAGGGCTAGTTTGGCCTCGCTCGTACTTCCGGCAATGCGAGTAGCAAACGCTCGCGCAATGGAAGCAGTGAGTTCTGGTCGCAATCCGAGCGTTCCTTCTTCAGCATCTTGAAACTGAATTACAGTTGAGCGCTGGATTGCTCCACCTGCCATTAAAGTATCTAACCACTCTAGGGTTGATGTGATAATCCGATGATATCCCCAGCGGTGAAATACCTGCTGCAAGCGATCGGCAATCCAACGTTTTTGCGTAACCTCAAGGGGCAGCAAATCTCGGGCCCCTGCCGGTGATTGATGCACCATTACTTTTTCTTACCACCAAACAAACCACCAAATAAGCCACCGCCTCCCGATTTATCCGGTTGCTTGCGTTCGGGTTGAGGCTGAACCTTGGGTTTCGCCCCACCTTTCTGCGCCAGTCCTTCGAGGTATCGTTGACTTTTCAATGCTAATTCTTCCTTCGGATTTAATTGCAAGGCTTTGTTAATGTGAACCTTAGCCATTGTCACCTGATTTTGCTTCAAATAAGACACTCCTAGCAACGTATGGCAACGGCTATTATGCTGATCTAACTTGAGAGCTTCTCGTAACTCCAAAACAGCGGCGGCAAAATTGTTCTTTGACATATATCCTTCTGCGCGACGGATATACTCAGAAACTCTCGACACGCCCGAATCGCTTAAGGGGTTACCCGTATGAGCGCCTGACATTCCACCAAACGAGCCACTCGCTGCGCCGGTAGCCGTTTTCCCCGCTGCCCCACCTGCGCCAGTAGTTGATCTTCCGGCTGTCGCTGTTCCGGTAGCTGGTTTCCCTGTACCTGCGGCGGGACTTGTTGGTGTTTTTACCCCAGTGCCTTGTATTGCTTCACCCTTGCTCCCTTTCAGCATCAGGTAAACCATATTCACCTCGCTGATTTCAGCAATTTTGTTTAAGACTTGGTCAACGGCGTCATACTGATTCGATGCCAGGTTGTGAACTAGGGTTTTGTAGAGGTTGTCTAAATTGGGACCGGCTTTAGTTAATTGTTTAGCCGCATCGCTAGAAACTGGTATTTTTCCCTGTTCAGCGGCTAGCCGTCTCCCCAAATGACTCAAGCTGACCAGGTAATCCCGATTGTTACTGCGAGATAGCTGTTCGTAGGCTGGATTAACAAGCTTCGATAACAGTTGATTAGCTAATTTTTTTTCAGTTTCACTTTCGGCTTTGCTACTGTCAGGATGCAGAGTCCGAGCAATCTTCAGATACCGTTTGCGAACTTCCTTCGTATCTGAATTAACGGAAATTCCTAAAACGGCGTGGTGGTCGATGAAATCAAATTTAAAGAGTCCGCGTTCAATATTAAAAGACATAAGGGGCTATCCCATCTCCGTGCCGAAAGAATTGTTTCTAGTATGTCTTAGTTTTTTGTACTACTGGTAAACTTCACCTAGCTTTTAATCTAGCTTTGACCCTTTATAAAGGTCTGTCCGATGGTTCTTTTGCTTGAGAAAAGTCTTGAGTTTCTCTAAAAAAAGAAATTTTTCCAATTGGTAAATGTCAGCTTGTCATCACTAACCCCATAAAATTACTTCCAAGTGGACAAAGGTGGAACTTGTAAAAGTTCGCTACTCAGCGAGTCGTGAATCTGACCGTTGGTGGCCAAAATCCGACCCGATCGCAAAACTAACGGGCTGCCATCATATGCTGTTACATTGCCTCCAGCTTCTTCCACCAGTACTACCCCAGCTGCCATATCCCACGGAGAAAGCCCTCGTTCCCAGTAGCCATCAACGCGTCCGCAGGCAACATCGCAAAGATCGATCGATGCGGCACCGCTGCGGCGAACCCCTTGAGTGAGGTGAGTCAGGTGGCAAAACTCAGCATAGTTGTTGTCAGACGTTTCGCGCCGATCGTAAGCAAAGCCGGTAACGAGCAAGCTCTTGCCCAGTTCCGAGGTTTGGGAAACCCGAATTGGGCGTCGATTGCGCGTTGCTCCTAAGCCTTTCGCCGCGCGAAACAATTCATCGCGGAATGGATTATAAACAGCGCCAACTTGAGGGATACCAGAAATCAGGAGTCCCACAGACACCGCAGCCACCGGGTACTGATGAGCGTAATTGGTCGTACCATCCAAGGGATCGATTGCCCAAAGAAATTCGCTCTCGTCATCTCCCAACTGACCCGATTCCTCAGCGAGGATAGAGTGATGAGGGAAATGACGCCGTATTACATCGATAATTGCTGCTTCTGCGGCTTTATCTGCTGCGGTCACTAAGTCTCCTGGACGACCTTTCTCTTCTATTGATTCCAGCTTTCCCCAATATGCTTGCAAAATTGCACCGGCAGCTAAAGTGGCTTCACTGGCAATGTCTAGGAAGATATGAAGATCGAGAGGGGTATGTTGCTGCATGAGAAAGGGTGTCAGAGGACGAGGCACACCACTTAAGTATGAAGTGTAACGGATGAAGTTTTATACTCCAACAGCTAAAAGCGTATGGGATATCAGACGTTTCTATAAAGACTGAAGTTCGAGGTGGGAAGGATGAACGTCGGTTGGCTAGCTTGGTATCTAAGCCAACTGTCGGAGTCCCTCCCTCCCGATCAAACGATGAAAGTCTTACCCGGCAAAGAGTTCACCTTCATTCCTCAAGGATTTTGCCGACGAAATTCTGCCGGTGTCAAGCGCATGGGCTGGTCGGGATTCCAAATGCCGTATCCCATTATTCTGGCGTATTCCTGAGCGCGGGCAAGACGATCGTCATACTTGTGGTTAGGCGATCGCGGCGCAGCTAAGACATACCCCTGTTTTACCAGTTTTTCATTGAGCAATACACCCTCATACCAAACATAGGCAAGCCAGCGACCTGAGGTATCTTTCTCCTGTACATCCGGTTCGAGGAAAACCGGCTGTAACACGACTTGCTGACCCATGCTTTTACTGAGGATTTGTTCGAGGTAGTTTTTTGCTGTTTCTCCCCAAGGCTGCTGTTTCAAATCAGGTGCCTCAATCCCAATCAACCGTACTCGCTCGAGCGATGCGGGTTGCTGCGCCGAGTTCAATACATCTATTGTTTGTCCGCTGATGACCCGTTGCACCTGAACGGTAAGTCCGTTGGAACCAGGGGTCGATTGGCAACCAGCTAGTAAGAGGATGCAGCACAAGACGAGACCCAATCGCCTAATAGCATTGAGAAGTCCTGAACCTTTAGATCGGTGCTGCGACTTATTGCTACTAGCTCCTGTGGAGCAACTCTCAATTCTCTTGAGCAGATTGGATTGAGGGGACATGTCTAACATTCAACACCTCCCAGTAACGTCCTAATCCTCATCTAGGGGTAACCCAAACCTCACTTTACCTCTAGCAAAGTAGCGACCAAACTGAAGTTCGTAGACTTCATCTTCATCTTGCGTCTCCACTTCCAAGTCAGAGCGAGCATAGCTCACGCACAACAGTGCATAGCCCTTTTCTCGTAACTTAGGAGAAAGCCCCACGGCTTCGGGTTGGTATAGGTCACCCGAAAGCACGCGCACGGCACAGGTGGTACAAGCTCCATTCCGACACGAAAAGGGCAGGTTACCCCCTTGGTGTTCTACAGAGTGGAGAATATAGCGATCGTCTGGTACTTGGAAGGTGTGCTCAGTACCAGTCTGACGATTGTGAATCCGAACGGAATAGAAATTGGTCATTATAGAAACGGAAAATCCATCTGAGAGAAGGTTAGCCCAAGAATTTTACTCGTCTTGATGCGAGATCGTTAAAGTCAGTGTATACTTCTAGATTGTGCGCTGAATTTTATTTTTTCAAAAAATCGCGCATCAATAAAACCCCTGGAGAGGTGGCCGAGTGGTTGAAGGCGCAGCACTGGAAATGCTGTTTAGGGGTAACTTTAACGAGGGTTCGAATCCCTCCCTCTCCGTTCACAAAAACATTGATTGATTAGTAGGCTACGATCTA
>DATNPC010000949.1:0-13466 GCA_036703375.1 Allocoleopsis sp. | reverse complement strand
GGCGGGGATTTCTATCATCTCTACCGGAGGTTCAATACTAGAGTTGAGATGTCCGGAAGGATTTTTCACCCACATTTCTTGATGCCGTTCTTGGAAATGCCAGCGTTGTAATTGCAAAACAAAGGCGATGGTTTCGCTGTGCTGGCTTTCGTGCTGGATTAAAAAACTCCACAAGCGTTCTTGTTGGTCTAATGGTGCTGTTTCCAGGTAGGCGAAGACTTTGCTTCTGACGGTATCGAGATAGTCATAAATTGCTGAGAGTGATGGCAAGTTCTGACGCTCAGACTTGGGTAAACCGTCGGCGGCAAACAGCTTGTGATATTGCTCAAATAAGGGTGGCAAGCCAGCTAAGCGCTCTAGTATCCAATAAGCTTCTGTGAAGGCAATATGACCGAGGTGCCAACCTACCGGGCTGAATTCTGGATGAGCTTGCTTGCGAAAGGTCGTATCGTCAATGCCTTCAAATAGATCTAAGGTATCCAGGCGACACCGATGCATCGCATCGCGGATTACCTCTCTACGAGAGTTGATGGATGTGAATTTCAAGATCTTCTCCTACGCTGAGAATGCTACTATTCGGGCAACTGTTCCAGTTGCCGGTAAACAGCGGTTCAGATGCAATAATTACTGCATTTGGGTACATCGGGTCATCTCTCAACCAGTACAGTGTAGGAGCAGATGTGCCATATGCAAATCGGCTGGCAAGGAGATGATGTCCGTCACTGATAATGATATTTGCAGAAAAGCTCACATCCTGCGATCGCGCTAATTCAGTCAACGTCATCAAGGTTGCAGATAACGCCTTTTCTGGCGTATGGTCAGATAGACTCCGCAACTCATTGACAAACAGGGCAAAAATATGCTCAGAATCTGTCGTACCATTCACTGACTGGTAGACTTCATCGCTCAAGCGATCGCGAATCGGTCTGTATAGGGTTTTGCGAAAATTAGTGATAAAGCCATTGTGGATAAATAGAAGCCGATTCTCGCGAAACGGTTGACAGTTGCTTAAATCCAACGCCTGCCCAGGTGTTGCGCTGCGGACATACGCCAGCACGCATTCCGATTCCACATAACGGCTCAATTCAGGAAGATTGATATCGTTCCAAATTGCCAACGTGCTTTTGTAGGTGAAGGGATTGACATCCCGTTCGGCGCGATACCAACCCACTCCGAAACCATCCGCATTCACCACCCCAGAAGTCATCTCCCGAGGCACATAACTCTGGACAATGAGCGAATGCTCTGGCTTGTACAATACGCGATCGAGTGGAATGGGCGGTCCAAGATAACCCAGTAATCGGCACATGCTGAAGTCGTTGCTCCTACAATCACTAGCAATCTATCCTCTCTCAGGAACCTACATAGACGCTAAGTTTTCTCTCTGAGAAAACCCTGAGGATTTAGAGAGATTTCCCGAACCCAGGAAACTACAGTATCTGCCCTAGTACAAGAGGGCAGGAGGCAGAAGGCAGGAGGCAGAAGGCAGGAAAGCTTATATTGTCTTCTTTTGACTTCGTTGTTCACTAGTCACGTATTGCTGCCGTGCTGCACTAGGAAGAAACTTTGGCGTCTAAAGCTTTACGAGCAATCCGAGTCACATAAACGGTTACAGCAACTGTTGCGATAAAACCGATAATCCGAATCGTCCACTGTATTGCGGGATTAGTGGGTTGACTCTCGGTTCCAATCTTGGCCAGACTACCCGCTAAGGAACCGAGATAAACATACATAATCGTGCCTGGAATCATGCCGATGAAGCCGAGAACGTAATCTTTTAGAGACACTCCGGTAACTCCGAAGGCATAATTTAAGAGATTGAAGGGAAATACAGGGGAGAGTCGCGTCAGCAGAACGATTTTAAATCCTTCTCTCCCCACCGCTTCGTCAATCGCTCGAAATTTTTCGTTACTGGCAATCTTCTTGAACACCCAGTCTCTCGCTAAATAACGTCCAATTAGGAATGCAACCGTGGCTCCTAAGGACGCACCGATGAAAACATAGAGCGAACCCAACACTAGACCAAAGACAACGCCAGCCCCGAGAGTGACGATTGACCCTGGCAAGAACGCGACAGTAGCGATAATGTAGAGAGCAATGTATGCGATCGCGCCGATTGCACCCAGACTGTTAATCCACTCTAAGGCACTGCGTAACCAGTCCTGGGGATTGAATCCCTGTGTCTGAGTAGCTCCCTGGGCTAAGGCTGGAGTTGAGGCAAGTACCAGTGTAATCGCGATCGCTAGCAATGGTGCGATCGTCAATTTAAGAAGTGTAATTAATGTTCTGCTCGAAAATGGATGTTTTATCCGTTTGATAGTCATGACTTGACCTCAGTTCCATAAGATTGATAAATTTTCATACTAAATCTCGTGAAATCGGGAATCGAAGCCATTCACTCGAAATTACGGGTTAATGCTTCTACCTTAAGTTAAAAATTTCCTTAAGAACGGACGATAAAAATCTAATTGGTGTACCTGTTTGTCTTCCCATTGCTGGAAATCGATGAGTTGATAAAGCATTGCCTGTAAATAGCAAAATTGAGGAGCAAGTCCTAATGCAAAGCGAAACCAGCTTCACTGAAGTCATCTTTCACTACGTCAATGGTAAGACAGAGTCATTTGATATCCCTGTCACTCCAGAAGCGTTCCAGGAACAACTCCAAGGCTTACTCAACCAATCTTGGTTGACCCTGCACCTATTCGATCGCTCGGTTTTAATTTGTATCGATAAGGTTGTGAAAGTAGAAGTGAAACCCCCCATTTCCGGAATCGAAGGCGAAGGGGTTTTCTCCGACGCCCATCGCGTGACAGCGCTAACTCATGGCGCTAAGAGTTAGCAGAGACTACTAGTCAGTCAAAGTTTAATTAGACAGGTAGGGCGAACCGGAACGTTTGCATCGTGAGCGAGACGCTCACGCTATCGACCTATCAAAATTAAGTTGACAGTCTACGATGCTAAGCAACAAGACAAGAGCAAGCAACCACTATTCAAACTGAGAACTCATGACTACTGTTAGTTTGATTCGCGCCGAATCCTACGATCCACAGCAGCTACGCGCCTCTTTAGAAACGTTGCTGGAGCCGTTAGGAGGGATGGGGGCGTTTGTGAAAAAAGGCGATCGCGTCCTGCTGAAACCCAATCTTCTCACGGGAGGCCGTCCCGGCAAAGAATGCATTACTCGTCCCGAAGTCGTTTCCGGCGTTGCTCAGTTGGTACGGGAAGCGGGGGGTCAACCCTTCTTCGGAGATAGCCCAGCGTTTGGGAGTGCCAAAGGTGTGGCAATAGCAAACGGCTATCTACCCCTGCTGGAAGAACTCAACATTCCAGTTGTAGAATTCCACGGTCAGCGCTACGAAACAGTCAGCCAAACCTTCAACCATTTGCGTCTGTGTCGAGAAGCGATGGACGCCGATGTCGTCATTAACCTGCCGAAACTGAAATCTCACATGCAGTTGACGCTGACGATGGGTGTCAAGAACTTATTCGGCTGCGTTCCTGGCAAAATGAAAGCTTGGTGGCACATGGAAGCGGGGAAGGATGAAACGCGCTTCGGAGAAATGTTGGTGGAAACGGCACGAGCGATCGCTCCAGACTTGACAATTTTGGATGGAATTATCGGTCATGAGGGGAATGGTCCAAGTGGTGGCGAACCTCGGCAGTTAAATGTCTTGGGGGCATCTTCAAATGTTTTTGCCCTCGATCGCGCCATCGTAGATATTGTCAACGTCGATCCTACTCTGATTCCCACGATAGCAGCAGCACAACGGTTGGGACTCAATCCGGAATTGGCAACCCTTCACTTCCCGCTTCAACAGCCAGTAGACCTTCAAGTGATGGATTGGAAACTACCCGATGCCTTAGTCCCGATTGATTTTGGTCTGCCCCGCGTTCTTAAATCTACCTTTAGACATCTCTATATTCGCTTGATTAAAGAGCCCATGAAAATTTATGCTCAGCGGTAGATGAGACATGAGTCGAGTTCGGTAGGCATTGTTACAAACGCCTATAAAACTAGCGAAGTAAGCTTGTACTACCCTCCGATTGCTTAATCACACCGCTCTGTTGATAGGGGCGGTTTCTTGCTCTTAAATCAAAAACTCAACTCTACCCTAGGTAGTATATTTGGATAGATTTTCACGGCATCTAGGGTTTTATCTAGGGTTTTATAGAGATTGTTTGCTAGAAGACAAACAGATTAGAAGAAATAGCTACAATAGAGAATAGGGAATTCTCACTTAAATTCCTTTTTAACTTTTCATAGACCAAATTCCAGTTAAAACTTTTTATGGAATCCAGTAGTCCGTCTGCCAACTCTTCTGACCCCCATCCTAATAAATGGGCAGAACTTATGGGCACGGCAATTGCGCTCTTAACCCTGACTTTACCTCTGTTTGTCATCGCCTATTACTCTTCAAGTAGCGTGGATGTTTTGCAACAGACGACATACTCGGTGCAGAGGTCAGGAAAATGATGCTTCAGATCGTTGTATCACCAAACTCCCATGATTAGTTTAACGGAACCCCATTATTGCAAGGTTCCCGACTACTAGCAAAACAGTTGAGTTACTCCTAAGCTCGGTGGGGTGTGACGACCGACGAGACGAGAGTGTCCGTCTTCGCTTAGAATGCTACACGGGGTTGGTCTAAGCACTTGTGTGCTGCTTGACTAGCTGGTCATTCTTGACTTGGCCGATCGCTAAGACCGAATGGCTCTGTGCGCTTGCGCTATGTTGAAAGGCACCCCAACCAAACTTTGTGTCGCTTAATAATTCGGTCATGGATTTATCACGTATTCCTGCTCAGCCCAAGCCCGGTCTAATCAACGTATTGATTGAAATTCCGGCGGGTAGCAAAAACAAGTACGAGTTTGACAAAGACTTGCAAGCCTTTGCACTTGACCGGGTGCTTTACTCTTCTGTGCAGTACCCTTACGACTATGGCTTTGTGCCTAACACGCTGGCAGATGATGGCGATCCGCTTGATGGTATGGTGTTGATGGATCAGCCGACATTCCCCGGCTGTGTCATTGCTGCCCGACCGATTGGGATGCTAGAGATGATTGATGGAGGCGATCGCGACGAAAAAATTCTTTGCGTCCCCGACAAAGACCCACGCTATGCCACTGTCAAATCTCTCGATGACATCGCCGCTCACCGCCTGGATGAAATTGCAGAATTCTTTAAGACTTACAAAAATTTAGAGAAGAAAGTCACAGAAATTCTGGGCTGGAAAAATGTCGATCAGGTATTACCCCTGGTAGAGAAGTGCATTGCAGCTGTGAAGTAGCCTGCAATCCAAAGATTGAGCGCTAATCAAAAAAAAGCTTGAAGGAGGAAGACAAGATGGACAGTTTCCTCCTTCCTCCTATATCGGGTGCAATGCTACCTCACTAGCTTGCCAACAGAACAGCCAGTCGTCCTACACGTTTCGGTGCCAGCAACACGTTAAACCCAGCCAAGAGTGCAAACGCGAAAAGCCGTCTAGCCAACTGGTGGAAGTATGGTGCTATCTGTGTTATGTCTGTGATAAGACTCACAAGTCAGTTGCTTTTAAGAACGCTAAAATGAACTGACTCGATCAAAACTTCCTGACCAAAACCTGGGTGCTAGAAAACTATAGGTAGGGGAAAGTGCAAAATCAGTATTTGTTTTTGTACTCAAAAGTCCTACCCATCTATTCTCAAGAGGCAACATTTGCCTCATTATGATACCAAGCCATGGTTTCCCACTCATCGGTTGCTGTCTTCTTTAAGTATCATTTATTACAACTCCACCGATGGGAACAGTTGCTAATTGAGGCTCATTTGCTTAAACGATGCCAGATTTTGCTTCAGCGGCACCAAACCCATGTAAATCGAACAGTAGAGCCGACATGGTAACTGGCCCTACCGCTAATTTTCTTGTCCACTTTTGGGGCGTCCGAGGTGAAGTTTCCGCTCCAGGAGAAGAGACAATGCGCTACGGTGGCAACACCTCCTGTGTCGAAATTCGAGTTGGGGAAAAACGCCTTATTTTCGATGGCGGTAGCGGCTTACGGCTGTTGGGGAATCATTTGCTCAAGCAGATGCCGGTAGAAGCCCATATGTTCTTTACGCATTGCCATTGGGATAGTATTCAGGGCTTTCCCTTTTTTACGCCTGCCTTTATTCCAGGCAACTGTTTCCATATTTATGGAGCAGCATCGTCCAACGGTGCATCGATAGAACAGCGCTTGACGGGTCAGATGCTCAGTCCTAATTTTCCAGTTCCCCTGCAAGTGATGCGATCGGAGCTGAAGTTCTACGACTTAACGTCTGGCGATGTTGTTGCACTAGATGACGTAACGATTGAAACAGTCTTTCTCAACTACTCATACCGCTCGATGGGGTATCGAGTCACTTGGCAAGGGCGATCGGTCGTCTATGCAACGGCTCGCTCCTGCTTTCCCGATCGCCTCGATCAAAACTTGCTCCACTTAGCGCGTCAAGCCGATCTGCTCATCTTAGATGCCCCCTACACTATTTCAGCCGATGACCCGGCTCAATCAGACCCGTTGAGCTGGCAAGACAACCTTTGGCAAACTGGCATTACTACAGCTAAGGCAGCTGGAGTCAAGCGAATTGTCATGTCTCGCTATAGTCCTGACCATGACGATCGCTTTCTCGATCGCGTAGAAGCGCAACTCCAATCCGTTTTTCCGAACAACCTCCTCGCTCGCGAGGGCATGATTTTACCCGTGTGTTAAAAGGTCAACAGTGTTCAGTGACCAGTGACCAGTGACCCGTTATCTCCTGACCCGGAAAGAGAGTTTCCCGATTGTATCGGCTACCAACAGCATGCGTAGGGTGGGTACTACCGACTAGAACTTGAAAACCTGATGCAATTGTTGACCAGCAGTGCCCACCCCACCATGATTGGGAAGGGTGTAACCTTTCAGGAAACAGAGTTTTGGCGATCGCTGCAAAGCTACAAACAGGACAATACAGCAATCTCCTGCTACTCTAGCGGGAGGACTATTGTGCCATGTTTGTTCAGTAAAACGTAAAAATTTGGTGATGTCGAATGACTGATACTCCTTATGTCGTTTCTGTTGATTACCTCAGCGAACACTTGGATGACCCACAAGTCGTAATTGTGGATTGTCGCTTTGCGTTGTCCGATCCAGAACAGGGACGTCGGCAGTATCAAGCTAGTCACATTCCCAATGCTCATTATCTGGATTTGAACAAAGACCTCTCCTCTCCTGTGGAGCGTCATGGTGGCCGTCATCCCTTACCAGATGCAGACCAGCTAGCCCACAAACTCGCGGCAATTGGGATTCATTTTCAGCAAACCCTAGTCGTTGCTTACGACGATTCCCGCTTTGCCTTTGCGTCTCGTCTGTGGTGGCTGTTACGCTATTTAGGACATGACAAGGTCGCACTACTGGATGGCGGTTGGTCTGCATGGCAAGCCGCAGGTTATCCGATCGCAGACGCTCTACCAACCTTGAGAACTGGCAATTTTGTACCTCAGGTGCGATCGGATTGGGTCGTGGATATTAACGCGGTGAAGGCGCGTCAGGGCTTGCCTGGTGTTGCCTTAGTCGATTCGCGAGAGCGCGATCGCTATTTAGGTCAACGCGAACCCATTGACCCAATTGCCGGTCATATTCCGGGTGCTGTCAATTATCCATGGCAAGATGTTACTGATGCCCAAGGCTATCTGCGCTCTAACCTAGAGCAAAAACAACGCTGGGTGGATCTCGATCGGGCAACAGAAATTCTGGTTTATTGTGGCTCTGGTGTGACCGCTTGTGTAAATCTTTTTTCCTTAGAACTGGCAGGAATTCACTCTGCGAAGCTCTATGCTGGCAGCTGGAGTGATTGGTGCTCTTACCTGTAGGGTAAAACCCCTCAGCCATCACAGACCCAATGGTCAGTTAACGCACAACGGCAAATTTGAATGTAGAGTTGATAAAGTACACTCCCAGTAGACTTTCACTGTGGTGGTGCTTCTATAATGCCTATGTTCAAGTTAAAGAGTACGATTGTTAAATATGCCATTAGCTTATCTAGCTTATCGCATCAGTTGATTGAAGTGGAGGAGTTAGTAAAATGAACCAACGAAAGCAATCCTTAGTAACCCTTAGAATTATCAGCAAAACGTAACTATTAGCAAATTATTAAATAAAAATTGCTAAAATAAGAATTTACCTTAATTTCTCTAGAAGTATTAGGTCTTAGTTTATATGCCATGTCCAATGAACCGTCTCTCTATTTTTGTAGACGGTAACAATATGTTCTATGCCCAACAAAAAAATGGTTGGTTCTTCGATCCGCGTAGGGTTTTAGACTACTTTAAAAAAGAACCAAACACAGTCCTAGTCAACGCCTTCTGGTACACGGGATTGAAAGACCCACAAGACCAAAGAGGATTCCGGGATGCCTTGATTAGTCTAGGTTACACCGTTCGGACTAAAATTCTTAAAGAGTATTACGATGACAGTTCAGGTCGCTATTCTCAAAAAGCTAACTTAGATATAGAAATTGTTGTTGACATGTTTAATACGGTCGATCAATATGACCGAGTGATTCTGTTTAGTGGAGATGGGGATTTTGAACGAGCTATTGAATTATTGCGCTCTAAAAATACACATATAACTGTAGTTTCAACGGAAGGAATGATTGCTAGAGAATTAAGGAATGCGACCGATCGCTATATTGACTTAAATGATATGCGCGACCAAATCGAAAAAATTGACTATTAATTGAATTAGACCAAAACGTATCCTGTATTTTTTATAAATCAAAACGAGCAAATACTCTAAGATTCGGCAGAGCGAGCGATGAACAACCAACAGCAACCAGACCGCATTATTATCTTTGACACCACTCTCCGGGATGGCGAGCAGTGTCCTGGAGCTACCTTGAATGTCGATGAAAAGCTGGTCATTGCCCGACAATTAGCTCGTCTGGGCGTGGATGTAATTGAGGCCGGTTTCCCTTACGCCAGCCCAGGAGACTTTGAAGCGGTGCAAAAGATTGCTCAGGTCGTTGGCGTGGAGTCGGGCCCGACGATTTGTGGCTTGGCAAGAGCGACTCGTCAGGATATCCAAGCCGCCGCCAATGCCCTCAAACCAGCAGCTAAGCCAAGAATTCATACCTTTATTGCAACCTCAGATATTCATCTGGAGTACAAGCTGAAAAAAACGAGGCAAGAGGTACTAGCGATCGCGCAAGAGATGGTCGCTTATGCCAAATCCTTTGTGGAGGATGTGGAGTTTTCTCCCGAAGACGCCGGCCGATCCGACCCAGAATTTCTCTACCAAGTGTTGGAAAAAGCGATCGCAGCCGGTGCGACAACGATCAACATACCGGATACAGTCGGCTACACGACTCCCAGCGAGTTTGGTAGCTTAATTCGCGGTATTAAAGAGAACGTCCCCAACATCGACCAAGCAATTATCTCCGTTCACGGCCACAACGACTTGGGCTTAGCCGTTGCCAACTTCCTCGAAGCCGTGAAGAATGGGGCGCGGCAACTCGAATGCACGATTAACGGAATTGGCGAACGGGCGGGCAACGCAGCACTCGAAGAACTCGTGATGGCGTTGCATGTGCGGCGGCAGTACTTTAATCCCTTCCTGGGACGCCCGCCCGAGTCGGAAGAACCCCTGACCAACATCGACACGCACCAGATTTACAAAACCTCGCGCTTGGTGTCCAACCTGACGGGAATGCTGGTGCAACCCAATAAAGCGATTGTTGGGGCAAATGCCTTCGCCCACGAATCGGGCATCCACCAAGACGGCGTCCTTAAAAACAAGCGCACTTACGAAATTATGGATGCCCAGTCGATTGGCTTAACAGACAATCAGATTGTCCTGGGCAAACACTCCGGCCGCAATGCCTTCCGGACTCGCCTAAAGGAACTGGGGTTTGAGCTGACGGAAATCGAGTTAAATAAGGCATTTCTCCGGTTCAAAGACGTAGCGGATAAGAAGAAAGAAATTAGCGATTGGGATTTAGAAGCACTCGTTAACGACGAAATTCGCCAAGTGCCCGACCTGTTCCGCTTGGAATTGGTGCAGGTATCTTGTGGCGATCGCGCCCGTCCTACCGCAACGGTTACTTTGAGGACGCCAGACGGGGAAGAACTGACCGACGCCGCGATCGGAACCGGTCCTGTGGATGCCGTTTATAAGGCGATTAACCGAGTAGTCAACGTTCCCAACGAGCTGATCGAGTTTTCCGTGCAGTCCGTAACCAAAGGCATTGACGCCCTTGGGGAAGTGACTATTCGGCTACGGCATAACCAACGAGTGTTCTCCGGCCAGGCAGCGAGTACCGATATCATTGTCGCCTCTGCTCAAGCCTACGTGAATGCTCTCAACCGGCTTTATGCCTCATTGCAGGGCGACCAAACGCCAGTCATGGCGCAAGGCAGATCGTAGCACTACCGCTTGAAACTCCATCCCTTGTGAATGGAGTTTTTGGTAATGGGTGAGGAGATAGAGAATTGACGAACCATTACCGAGTACTATTACTTACGGCGGTGGCAATCCCGATCGCCCACAAGCGGTCGAAATCTCTTCACCGCCGTGCGCGTATATCGGCTGTAATAAAGGAATCGGGAGTTGTTCAAGTCTCAACGGCACAAACTTGAAGTTTTACCGCTTCCCCAGTTGGGGGTAAAAGATCGCCAGAAATTTCTAATTGATACGGCCCTGCTGGGTGTACTGGCACTATCGATCGTCGTTATTACATCGCTCTACATCGGTAGCGAACATAATTTCCATTGGTGGATCGATTGGTATTCTCGAACGATTGATGTAGCCGCCACCTTTCGGGAGTCTCCCTCCGAGGCACTCCAAATCGTTCAACGGTCGTTAATTGAGGAGCGCAATCTTCTCTTCACGCTACCGTTGGTGCCCTTCATCTGGATGTTTGGGAGTTCCCGAATGGTCTACGAGGTGGCACTCGCCTTAGTATATCTGCTGCCCTTTGCACTGGTCATGGGCGCAATCGCAACTCAGTAGATTCGGGTTCATTCGCAAATCGTTTTTTGGTCAACGGCAATCCTCACCTTACTCATCCCCGTGAGTTGGGTGCCGACTTTTATTGGCATTCCCGATACGGGTGGGCCAGTGTTTCTCGGATTAGCAACGTTCGTTTACTTGCAAGATGTTAAGCTCAAGCGGTGGTGGCGAATTCCTCTCATCGGCTTGTTCATTGGATGCTCTATTCTCCTACGCCGCCATTACGTCTACGGCGGGATTGCATTCCTCGGGGCGCTGACGTTACAGGCGTTAATTTTCTTCGCGCTGGATGTGCGAACCCTGCCCCGCTTAAGAATGAGTTCATCCCGTTGGGATAACCGTTATACCCTTGCCCTACGGAATTTACTAGGGTATGGTGTGCGAATTGGTCTAATCGCGATCGCAAGCTTCATCACGCTGATGATTGTCGCGCCGGATTTTACCTACCGGGCGATGATGGTAGATTACAAATCGCTGTACACGTCTTGGACTTTACCCTATGGCGATATCTTTGAGCTATACGTCGCCTTCTATGGCTGGGTAACGTGGCTACTGGTAGCAAGTGGGCTTGGCTTATGCATTCTAGCTCGGGATGTGGCGTTGCCTGCGCTGAGCTTTATCAGCCTGTCGGGAATTTGTTCGTTAGCAATCTGGCTGGTTGTCCTGCGCTACGGCAATGTCTTTTATTCCCTCCACATCACACCGTTCGTGGTACTCGGATTAGTCGCCTTCATCTGGACGATTTGGAGTCGGTTCGCTGGAACCCGACGGAAGGTAGTACTGGGTGTCGTGGGCTGCTATTTGGCGAGCAATCTTGTTTTGGGACTGACGCCTATCGGTAAGTTTGACAGCGTCTTTCGCCCCTTATTTGCGCTCAACATGCCGCCGCTGGTTCGGGCAGACTACGATGAAGTCGTGCGTCTGGTGAACTACCTGCGTGAAATAACTCCCCACAAAGAGCCAATCTATGTTGTCGGTTATCAACGCCTGCAACTGGATTCGAGTTTAATGAAAGCTGTCGAGTCGGTACAGTATCCGCTCAAGCCCAGGAAATTGAACATTCTGCCAGCACCTCAAGTAGACTCTCGCGATACTTATCCGCTTGAGATGTTGCTCAAGGCAGACTACGTTGTCGTTCCGAACCCTCTACCGAATTATCCAGATAATCCAACTCAGGTTCCCGCTGTCGGGGAATGGGTGCCTAATCGAGAACTCAAGGTGGTTAAAGCGGTATTTGACGCCTTCACCAAAAATTGGGAATTTGCCCAAGCCTTCAAGCGCTTGCCGGTACAGTTCAACTTTGATCAGGGGACTGTTGTCACGATTTACCGACGCGTTCGTCCCACATCTCTAGAAACAGCGGTGCGAACGCTCTACGCTATGCAGCAGGAGATTGGTAGACGCCCTGGTTCTCAGCTCGATTGGATGATTTTGAGCCAGCGATATCAGCCGCTGAATAGGTCGTTTGTGAATATTACTGACGGTGACACGCATCGGATTGTGCTTTATGCTAGCGATCGCTCCCAGGAAAAGGTCAAACGCGATCCACTGATAGAGGCGGAACGCAATCGCGATCGAACTAAGGATATAGAACGGCACTTACTCTATATCGGCTCGCTCCCCGAAAACCTCCAAGTCAGTGGTTCAGTAACCTTTGTGGGCGAACCCTGCGTCAAAGCCTCGTTACAGTTATCGATGCTTGACAAGGAGGGGCAGACTCTTAGCAGCACGCAACCCGTGTATTTTTCCAAAAAAGTAACCCCGTTCCGATTTTCTGCTCGTGGCGAAAATGCCACCTATCTACTTCTCGATGTCTTAGGCTACGATCGGAGCAATTTAATGGATTCCTGCACGCTAGAAGTTCAATCGCTAGCCGTATCGCCCAAAAAATAATATGCGATCGAGCCATTCATTCTTCTGTTTTCAACAGGAATCCAAGGTCAAAGCCTGAAAATTTGGCATGGTTTAACGGCAAGTACAACATAGAACGAAATGTTAGACGAAACCTTAGAAAAAGAGCGACGCTTTCATGATGCTTGGGCTGCTGCCATTGATGTAGATGGGATTCGGGTAGCAGACTATTTTGAAGCCTGCACTGCCCCAGAAAATCGATTCATCCTCAAACAGATGGGGGATATTCGAGGAAAGCGGCTTTTAGACTTAGGCTGTGGTGCTGGTGAAAATAGCGTCTATTTCGCGAAAAAAGGGGCGCATTGTGTGGCGACTGACTATTCACCAGGCATGGTGGAGGTAGCACTTCAGTTGGCCCAAGCCAATGGGGTTGAGGTTGAAGGGCGCACTGAAAATGCCATGGCGCTAACATTTCCCGACAATACATTTGATATCGTCTATGCCTCAAATTTGTTGCACCATATTCCAGACCCTAAAATTGCGATCAGAGAAATGCACCGAGTCCTCAAACCAGGTGGAAAAGCCTGCTTTTGGGACCCCTTGAGACACAATCCA
>DATNPC010000948.1:0-7443 GCA_036703375.1 Allocoleopsis sp. | reverse complement strand
AAGAAAAGTCATCACACCAATCAACCCTTGTGCAGGGGGCGTGGGGGAGGCACTTCGTCCCCCACTGGGGGGTTTGGGGGGCAACGTCCCCCAAGTCCGGGTTTTTCCAAGGAACAATTGCTCTTAAGTCAGTGCCATTCTACTAATGCTGTTGTCTGCTTTGGAACAGCCTATAAACCACCACACTTCCCTCACTCATCACTAACGCTAAGGCAGAGGGAACTAGAGGCACCCAACCTCCTTGCCAAATCAATAAACCTAAGCAACTTCCATATAAGACACCCAGTGCAACCCCTCCAAGTCCTACCCAGCGTAGTAACGACGTGCCGCGCCACGCCACCATCCCTCCGACAACAGACCAGAATCCAATCCAAATCGCTTCTCCTAATTTCGACCAGCACCAAATCAAAGGTCTACCATCTAGAACCGCACTGAGGATTTGACTGAGCATCTGTGCCTGGATTTCTATCCCTGTCGTAGTCCGGATTGGCCAGCGACTCTCACTATAGGGAGTGTGCCATCGATCGTCTTGAAAACTTGGGGCTATAGTGCCGATCAAGACAATGCGGTCTTTGACTAAATTGGGATTGACGCGATCGCTTAGAATCTCTGAGAGTGTCACCCGATCGGCAATTTGACTAGAGGCACGGTAATTGAGCATGACTTGATGGCCCCGTGCATCTAGATTGTTGTATCCACCTGTATCTTTTTCTAAGGTCTTAAACACAGTAGGACCAAGTTGCAGATACTCGTCACGAGTCGTTTTGAGTTCAATTCCTCGATCGGCTAGGTAGCGGGTTGCTAACTGGAAATTAAAGGAGTATTGGCTCTGGCATGGAGATGCTTTACCCACAGCAAGAAGATGGCGACGGAGAATGTCATCTGGGTCGAGCAAAACGTTATTGAAGCCTTGGCGCTCGGGTGGAACTTCCGGCGGTGGCAGAACGCCAGGGGTACCGTATTGGCAGATGGTAATGAAGCGTGAAGCGAAGCTATCGCTTTGCGCCTCGCTCGTTTGCATTCGAGTCTTTAAATCGCGATACTCTGCTCTAACAGGATTTTCGCGATAAATATCCAAACCGATCGCTTTGGGTTGATACTGCTCTAGTTTGTTTAATAAGCGATCGAGGGAGCGATCGGATAATGAAGCCGCTCCTCTTTCGTTTAAAGGTTGGGACTGAACATCATTTTCCGTAATCGTGACGAGCAGCAGCCGTTTATCCGGGCCTTCATCCGGTCGAACGCGCATCAACTGATCGAAAGCTTTGAGTTCAAAAGGCTCAAGGACGCCAAGCGATCGCACTCCTGCCACTAAGCTAGTAACCACTACACTCGCCAACAGCACGGTTTGAACCCCACGCCACCAAGGTTGACGAGAAGGCGGGGGGGGTGGGGGTGGCGGTTCTGGAGGTAATGTTACTGGCTCTTTGAACAAATCCTCCCAAGTAGGCGGCACTTCTGGCAAGTTCTGGTAAATCACCGGCAACCAAGTAGCACAGGGAAAATCTTTCTCCAATCCCTGTAACCGTTCTCGCGCCCCCCGTACTGCCTGATAAAAAGACTGACTGCTAGCAAAAGCAGTGAGGAAATACTTTAAAAATTCTTGAGCCACTCGATCGGGCACGAGCTCCCGCATCACAATCATTTGGGGAATATGTAGATCGTTGAGTTGCCGAGCTAATCCCAATCCGTCACACGAGTTAAAAATAGCGAATTGTAGACCTTGTTCGACTGCTTTTCTCAGTGCATACCAGAGTTCGTGAATGGTTAAGCTCTCCGTCGGATTGATATAAATCCGACCTGTTTCTCCTTCCGTTTCGCTATGCCCTGCAAAAAAGATGATGTCCCAGGGTTGTTCCCAAAGGCGATCGTTGATTTCTTTATGTTTCGGTTCGACTAAAAATATGGTTTCTGCATTCGGCAAACTCTCTAGTAACCGCCGATCTGCATCGATATTAATGCCTTCGCTATGACCGAGAATCGCTAAGATTCTCACTTTTGCCTTGTGGGCTGCCGAAGTTGATGGTTTGAGGGGTTCAATCTTGGTCGGACTCAAGGCAACTTCAGCGTTTGGGTAATGCTCGATTAAATCCCACAGATGCCACGGCAGTTTTTGTAAGTCTTTGTCGTCAGTGCGAATCAGGAAGCGAATATCGTCATCTCGATTTAATTCTTCTCGTAATCGCCGATCGAGAGGGCGAAATTGCTCTGAGTCGAGCCAAGTCATTAACTGATGCGAGAGTTCATCAGCTGATTCCTTGCATTGTGTAATGCGATCGCTAAATGGGGTGACGGAACCATCATAGAGGATACCTTGAGGTCTGATGCGATACGGTGCTCCGATGCTGCGATAATTCTGGAGCCAGTGCTGTTGTACCTGATTCGCTAATTCTGGTGTGGGAGGTAAGTAGCCCGTCATTTCCAGGGAAGGACTCATGCCTTCTCTAGCCATTGACAACGTCACCCGAAACCCCTGTTGACAGGAATCACCATCTAGTCTCAGGACAACTAACTTTTTCATTATAGGTATCCTTGCATTACCACTCTTTCCAATTAGACGCTTATGCGATCGAGACATAAACGTTAGAACGAAATTTTTTCTCGTCTATCATTTTCTAGATTAGGAATGCTTCAGTAATGCTGACATCACCCAAGGCTACTTTAACGCCAAAACTCTCTCCAGACTCACCACTAAAGTGGAGTTGAATATTTTTGGTACTTCTGGCTTGTGCTTGCATTACGGCTTCTCCTTGTTCATCCAGCACCATTAGCTGTAAATCATGTGGTAGATAGAGGCGATCGCCGATAGGATACACTTCAACTGAGATGTTCATTTCTGAAGGGGTAGCTGGCTTTAAGCCAACTAGTAGAGCAACCTGCTCGTCCAATCGTTGCAAATTCAGCAGTTTCCCTCGTTTTACCCCAGAGACTGGAGATTCTGGTGTCCTATTTCTCATCGGGATACTTCTAAAATTGACTGCAAACTCAGTTTGGGGAGGATTAAACAGCGCTTCTAATGTTTCCCAACCTGTCTCAACGACATTTTGCAGCCACTGACTCAATTGAATGGGTTCTTGAACCCATGCTGATACTCCAAACTGGCCTAGATGTTCGGGTAACTCGGCAAGCGATCGCAGCGAGTTGAGCGATACTTCCTCTGTAACTACGCTGGGCACAAATCCTAGTAAAGTAGCTTCGGTTAGCGCGCGATCGAACTGAACCGGCACGTAGCCAATTCGGTTCTCCCAAACCTCCGGTGGAACATAGCAACTATTCACCTCTGGCAATACTGGTCTGCACTCTAACTTGCCTCTATTTTTGATAGATAAATCTGCAATATTTACCAAAGTTTGCATGATGGGATTCCAGCTATCACTCTGTTCCAGTTCTGTCTCAATCCCCAAACATTCTAGGTAAAACTTTACAGCGCATATCGCTAAAGTGTTGAGATAAACTTGTTTAGCCTTCCCAGAATTAGACTGCTTGGCGTGAAACCGTTGGGCGAGCTGATGTGCTGCAAGGGTTAGCGGTACTGTGAAAGTGAACTTCTCTTGGACAGGGTTCATTGTTTTCTACTCTCTAGCGCAGGTGGTTTTACTGGGATAAGTACTCTTTAAATTTAGGTGCAAATTTTACCAAGCAACGCTGATAAAAACTACTTAGTGTGGGAATTTTAATTCCCAGTTCGGATGAGATTTCTTTCCAGGAATATCCCGCTACAATTTTTCTTGCCAAAAACTGGAAACTGGCGGCTGGATTGCTAGCAGCATAGGTACCTTTAAAGATTCCATCAGGGTCTTCTTCTAAACACTCAATGACTTCTTGAGACAGTGAAGGAGTACCGAAATTATCCTCTTCTAGAGAATAATTTCTATCTAAATCATCAATGGTTAATCGTTTGATTTTTGTTCGATCTAAACCTCTAGGAACGGTTGGCATAATTGTACGACTAGCCTCTATAAAGAATCGCCGCTTTAAAAGAAAGTTTACCCACTGCAAGACTTCTCGCTCTGGATCGTAGCTATCAATCTTTTCGCAGATATGACAAAACAATCTTTGCTGAGCTTCGGCGTAAATCTCCTCATAGAAACCTTGAAAGCCACCCTTATAGGGACGCCCTAGCATGCCCGATCGCTGGATCGCACTTACTAGTTTAGCTAAAGCCTTTTGCCGCTCTTTAGTTTTGGGAGGGTAGGCTTGAGCTTCGACGGCGAGTTGCTTCAAGTGTTCATCTACTTTGTTCATCGTTTGTGTGGAGTCCACCAGTAACCTCAACTAGTTTCGAGGCGCAGTCAATCCCTATCTGTATAAGTCTCAAGTCTTAGGAGTCAATATTATGCAAGGGATCTAAACTTTTGCAAAAAATTTACAAATTGATGGATTCCCCCTTCCTTTCAAGGGCTATGCATTACCCACATCTCCTGAAGCCCTGTAGGGGCGAAGCATTCGCGCAGAAATATTTGGGTACGACTGAAAAGATAAAACGCGAATGCTTCGCCCTCAACCTATGCAATCATGCGATCGCGTGGAAGGGCGAAGCATTTGGGAAGAGAAACCTTGGTTTTGCCTTCTTACTATCCCCCAAATGCTGACGCTCCTAGCCTACGGCTCGCTTCGCTAACGTCGCTATCGCTACGCTAACGCCCCTACAGCATCCTGGGACTTATGGGTAAAGCATAGCCTTCAAGGGAAGGGGGTTAGGGGGTTAGGTTTTTCGTGAACTTTTCCACATGACGTGAAAAGTCAGGATAGTTATTGGACTGCACCCATAGGAAAGCGCCTCTACGAAGCGTTGGATTGGGTGCAGGCACATGAACAATTGATATCAAGCATTACTGACACAATTGTCCTTCTGCTTAGCATGAATACTTCTCATATGCTTCTTGACTGTATTGGGCGTAATGCACAATTCGGATGCAATCTCTTTATACGTATATTGCCCCCGATGGAGTAACCAAACTTCTTTCTCTCGACGGGTGAGTCCATAACCCTGCGCTTCTTCAACAGCTATATTTTTAATGGCTTGATATCGGTCTTCTATGGTGAGTAAGATACAAGGATTTTCAAACTGTTCTAAATTAATCCATTTAGCCCGAATATGCAAAGGTGTTGAATTATCTGTAAAAATCCTTGATTCAATTGACCAACGTTGATTAGGAAATAAACTACGGCTTTGAATCAAAGACTGACACACATGCCAGATTTCTCTGGGGACTAGGTTAGTCCGGATTCTGCCCTGATTCAGCTGTCGTAAAATTCTGCGGGCGCTATCGTTGGCATAAATCAGTTCTCTCTGCTCGGCCAAAATCAAAACGCCGTCAATCAGGTCTTCAATAACTTCTTGAACCAGAGATGAACAATCGGGATGGTAAGAAAATGGATTTATAGTTTGTGTTTGAGGATTGAGAAATTCTGAAGTAATGAAGACTTTATCCGCTTTGGTAGTTTGCATGATCCAAAAAATTTCTTACAGAATTTTTAGCTACGTCAAATAGATACACACTGACTTGAATAGCTAAACTTCTGGTGCAAGTAGTTAGGATTACTAACCAATTCGGGGTCAAGCTATTACAAGTCTTTCAACTCTTGGTTGAACAAACCCGTTCAGCTTCTATTGGAGGAAAATATCCGCCTCCTATTTTGACATCATTATTTAATGAAATATCACCCAGTTGAATAATTTTATTACAAAAATTTTTCTTTTGCCGTAGATTTCAAAATGTTGTTAAAAGTTTATTCAAGATTGGTAGATATTGCGATTAATTCACACCCTAAACAAATTGTATTCAGTTCAAAACTATCAATGACCACAATATAGCACTACCTCCAAGTCATTAGGGAGTGCTACCGATCCATTACTCGTTATTACATCGATCAACATCTGATATTTAGCAGATACTCCGGAATCAAGAATCTCTGAGTTCAAGAAAGTTTTCATATTCTGCCTGCATCATTTCCCGAAACGATTGGTAACGATCGGCACCTGGCAGCCAATCACCAAAAAACCAAGCTTCCCATTCACCGTCTTCTGTCATGACTTGGGGATTGAGGAGATAGATAGCGGAATCCCCTGTATCGCTGATTTCTAGCGCAGTTTGCAGGTACTCTACTCGAAGCTTACTGCAATCTTGAGCATCACCGTAGACAAAGTATTCTTCGTCTGGAATTGAGGGAGTTCTCTTTTGAGTAACTAGATAGTCTTCATAGGCATCTGAGTAGGGTTCCACAAATGCTTTGAGCCATTCTTGCCGCTTGATGGAAAACCATTCAATTTCTTCGGTTGACCACAGTTTGTAAATGAATGGTGTTGTTTGACGCCATCCATTCGTAACCTTGAGAAATTCTCGATACGAGGGCGGCAGTGTCGCTTCTAAGCGAGCTTCGGCACGAGCAATTTGCTCCTCCGTTGCACCTGGATAACCCAACCAACCCGATCGCATCACCTCTGATGAAACTTGTTCGCGCTCTTGCCCCATAGACTCTAGCAACTCTTGACTCCAGCGTTTTAAGAAACGTTCCCAGTTGAAAGCATTCATTGTTAAAAAACCGGTCTAGATAACTTGAAGCATTGGAACATCGAAGAAGGCTGGAGGTATGGTTGCCCCTTGAAATGTTACAAGTACCTGCAAGCGGTACATTCCCGGTTGCTGTAAGGTAGTTTCAGGAAGTAAAGCTGTGTAAAATGGTCTCTCCTGAACTAAGAGAGTAGCTTCTGTATCACCGAGAGAAGCGATCGCACCCGTGGTTCGATGGCGTGCGTAGACTTGAGCTTAGTAACGAATCTCCTGTTTGGCAATATCAGCCGCCGTTAGCCCAGTGAGTTGAAAGGTTATTGCCAATGCAAACGATTCACCAGATTGGACAAAACTGGAGAACCCTTGACCCGCGCGATCGACGAGTGCTGGCATTTCGGTTTGAGGCGGTTGAAAT
Source organism: Allocoleopsis sp. (assembly GCA_036703375.1). Lineage (GTDB taxonomy): Bacteria > Cyanobacteriota > Cyanobacteriia > Cyanobacteriales > Coleofasciculaceae > DATNPC01. Next base: position 513 of record DATNPC010000948.1, on the reverse strand, counting down.
AGCCCCAATTGGATTATCCGTGAGATCGCACAAGTCGTTACATGGGACTTTTCGGCTTCAGGTTCAGGCTGCATGCTTTCGCTAATTTGAGACTGAATCCACTGTTGCAGTTGTGACGCGAAGCTATCGTGTAGGGAATTGCTTTCGATCCCAGGCCATATTTTGACGGTGCCAGCTTCGATGTGACGGACTATTGTCCGTTGCTCTGCTCGACCTTCAACCTGTTTGCTCTGAAGCGCGATCGAAAACGAGGCAAACGTCTTCCATGTGCCGTCCTGGACTGAGGAGGGTAAGTTCCCTTCAGCTTTGATTGGGGTTGATTCCCCAGTTGGATGGCATGACTCCCTCTCCTCGGTTGAGAGGTGAGGGGATTCTTGTGCGACATCCTCTGGAGACTCTATTACCGACTGGAACGACTCATCCTCCTGTGATGAGAGGTGAGGAGAGTCTTCAACGGTTGCATCTGAAGATTCTATAGCTGGTTGTGAGGGTAACTCTGTCACAAATTCCTGA